>NZ_JBRIQR010000025.1:0-71842 GCF_052983755.1 Enterobacter sp. CFEC122
TCTGATCCTTCAACTCAGCAAAAGTTCGATTTATTCAACAAAGCCCCTTTTTGGGTGTCAATATTTGACCGAGCACCTGTCGCAGAGTCGTTATAATCCCTTGCTCTCTGGCTCATTCCCGCATTTTCATCAACCCATTTTACCTGTATATCATCGCTGGCCTTATTAATCAGCCTGGAAGCAGATTCAAGATCTCCTTTTGCAAGCGCTTTCTCTGCTGCCTTAAGCGACTTACCAACCAGTTCCCCGCCCGGCATTATCGCAATTATCGCCGCCAGATAATCTATTGCAGATTCCGCTTCCGCAAATCCCTTGATATCCCCGACAACAGGAACGAAGTCTACACCAAGCGAAGCCATATCCTTCAGTGCTTCCCGGCGTTGATCATACATTTTGGCACCACAGGCGTCCGAACTTAATCCTGCACATTCTTCCCGCCTGAAACGCTCTTCTTCTGCCTTATTCAGCTTGTCGAGTTTATCTGCCGGTGACTCGCCGGTGGCTAACTGCTCTGCAATATCACTCAGCGTGTTATTCTCCACCGTCGTCTTCCCGGTCTGCGCCCCTGCCATCGCAGATGCCGTGCTGTCGCCCGTCAGCCCGCCCGCGATGCCTGCGGCGAGGGTCGCCAGAGCGCTGATGGTCTGCTTTTCACTTTCACTCAGCGCAGCAACATCCTTCCCGTACATCTCCAGCGCGAGCGTGCCCGCCAGCTCTCCGGCCGCAGCGCCCGCGGCACCCGCAAGCGCGTCTTTCCCCTGCACTGCCGCCAGTACGGCACTGGCCACCGCGTGGGCAGCGGCTTTTTCCATACCGTCGTCCAGCCCGGACCGGTGACCGATAATCTCCGCCACGTACGGTGCGGCCGCTCCGGCCAGCGCGGCGCTGATATCGCCCCCGGCAATCCCCTGAGCCGCAGCGGTGGCGGCCTGGATGGCCCGCTGGATGTCGCTGCCGGTGCCGGACTGAGTGTCCCCGTTCAGTTCGCCCTGCGTCCGGGCGATATCAGACACCTGGCTCCCGATGTCGCTGATAAGCTGCGCTTCGTCGAGCCTGCGCTGCTCTTTCTCCTTATCGAAGATAGCGTCGATGCTGCCGTTTGCATTTGCCGTGTCGCGGGAGAGGGCGGCAGTGTCCTGCGTCTGATTCGCTTTATCACGGACAATCACCGTGCCATTTTCAACCGCAGCACGCGTGGTGCCCTCCGCGCTGCCGCTGCTGCCTGCCCCGCTCAGCATGCCGTTTGCCATATTCCCGGCGAACTGTCCTGCGATACTGCCGCCGGTGCTGATGCCCGCGCTCTGGTGCTCCACGTTGTATTCGGCTGTGTTATGAATATCCCGCCAGCCGAGCGTGCCGGTGTCGAGGCGGTTTTTATCCGCCGTGGCGGTGGAGGCCATCACCCCGCCGTCCAGCTGCGTGTGGCCGCCCACCGTGACGTCAAACCCGCCGGAGCCTGCGACTATCCCGCTCTGTTCCCGCACGGAGGCAAAATCGCTGTCCATTTTGTCGCGGCTGTAGCTGATGCCGCCCGAGCCGGTCATGGTGCCGAAGCTGAAGCTGCCGCCTGCGCTGATGTTCTTCTGGCTGCTGTCGTAGTGGTCGGTGTCCTGTTCGCTGGTAATGGTCAGGTGACGCCCGATATCGGCCAGCACGCTCTCCCCGCTGACCTGCGCCCCGGTGAGATTCGTATCGCGGCCGCTGACGATCGTGAGCGTATCCCCCGCGTTAACCGTGGTTTCGGTGTGGGTGAGGGTGGTGCCGTTCTCCTTACCTTTCCCGGTATTCACGCTGGCGGAAACGTTGATGCCCGCGCCACCGGAGCTAATGCCAATCCCGATGCCCGCGCTGCTGCCGTGGCTTTCATTTTTGCCTTCAAGCGTTGAGGTGTTTTGAGCTGATATGAGGTTCACGTCGCGGCTGGCCTGAAGCAGCAGGTCGTTTCCGGCCTCAAGCTGGCTGCCCTGCACCAGCACATCCCCGTCCGTCGCTACCAGCGAGAGATTATTTCCGGCGAAGAGGCTGCTGCCTTTCGCCGTCGTCTCCTTCATGGTCTGCGTCGATGTTGAGGACTGGCTGCCGTAAGAGAGGCTGATACCGACCGTGTTGTCATTGCCCGCCTGGTTGCCGGTGGCCTGGTCGGCAAAGACCGCCTGCGCCCCCTGTCCCGCGGTCAGCGCACCTTTTACCGCCTGCAGTGCGGCCAGACGATCGTTATCGGTCTCCCTGGCCTGCTTTAGGGTGCTCACGCTGGTGTTAAGCGCGCTGCCCGCGGTACCGGACAGGGCGAGCGTCAGGCCGGAGGACTTCTGCTCCACGGTGTGGGTCTGTGTGCTGTTGTCCATAGCCGCGGTGATGCTGACATTTTTCCCGGCAAGCGTCATGTTCTGTCCGGCTATCAGGTCAGAGCCGTGTACCGTCAGATCATGGCCTGCGCTGAGCGAGACATTGCCATTTATGGAACCGATGGTGCTGCCGCGATGGGTCACCTCCTGCGCATTATCCGTTACCTTCAGGCTCTGGCTGCCGTAGCTGATACCGATGCCGCCCGTGCCGGAGAGGCCGGATTTTTTCTCCTGTCGCTGATGGCTCTCCTGGCCGTGCTCTTCTGCAGAGGTGACGGTCAGGTTGTTTCCGGCGGCGAGCCGGACATCGTTATCTCCGACAATATCGCTACCCTGAACCCGTAAATCATGTCCCGCCTGCAGGGTGACGCTGTCGCCGCTGAACAGGGAACCCTGCGCCGTCTCGCTATTTACCACATCGTGCGTGGTCACGGTTTTTTTCGAGAACGCGCCGCTGCTGCCGGTGGATTGATGGTGTGATTCAAATTCGCTGCTGTCGATGGCGGCGGTGATGGACATGTCGCGACCTGCGGTGACGGCAAGACTGCTATCCGCTTCGACGGTCGCGGCCTGAGCGTTAACGTCGCGCCCGGCCATCATCAGGACATCGCCCCCGCCAGCCACCTCGCTACCCACCTGCTGCGTGGTGGACTGCTTCAGCCAGTTATTTTTATCCCAGGTCAGGTTATCGCTGGCGGAGGTGGTCACAGTGGTGAGGTTCAGGTCACGTCCTGCGTTAAGTACCGTCTGGCTTTCGCTACCGCTGTTAACGACCTGCGCTCCGGTCAGGTTGAGATCGCGCCCGGCGCTCAGCACAAGCTTCCCGTCGTCACCCTGAACGTAGATGCCCGCAACACGCTCAAGGGTGGTACGTTCAAAGCTGTTTTTCCCGACGGTGCGCTCAACGCTGCGGGTCGTTGTGGTGAGGTTGATATCCCGCCCGGCCGTTGCCAGGACGGAATGGTTACCTGAGATAGTGCCACCGATGTTGTTAATGTCCGTGCGGGCCAGCAGGCTGACATCCGCACCCTGAATGGTGCCCGCGCGGTTGGTGAGGGAGTCTGCGCTAAGCTGAACCCTCTCCTTACCGTGGAGCGTACCGCTATTGACCAGATCGCGGTTCAGGTTCATCACCAGGTTCTGCCCACCCATCAGCGCGCCAGCGCCGTCAACGTCACCCGGCTGTACGCGAACATAAACCTGCGGCACCATCACCGTCTGCCAGCTTCCGTCCGCAAGCTGGACGCGGGTGTTGACCAGCCAAACCATATCTTCCGTCAGCAGACTCATCTGCTCGGCAGTGAGCGCCACCCCCGGAACAAGCTGATGCGCCTTACCGAAGGCAATACCGGCATCCATCAGCGCTTTGAACTGCGTTTCGTCGTCACGGTGATCGCCCAGGTAACGGCCGCCAGTAAGCGCGATGACCTGCTCGCGCACCAGCCGCTGCTCGTAATAGCCGTCGCCAAGACGCTTGTGCATATTGTCATGGTCCAGCGCGAACGCGTCCTGCATGTAGTCGCTGCCCAACCACTCTTTATTGTTCGTGAAGCGTGGGTCGGTCTCGATCAGGTAATGAGCATCGGGGGCTGGCAGCGTGTTAAACAGACTGTTGTCCGGCAGGCGGATGTCCGGGGCGATTGCGCGGATCACGTCGCCCGCTGCGCCACTGGCAGGGGTTTCGATCCATTTTCCTGCCGTATTGCTGGCTGGTAACACCGGGGCGAGTTTTTCCTGTTCCGGTGACGCCGCGTTCACGTCGACTGTCAGGCTGCCCGTCCCATTGAGCGTGGCATCTGTCCCGTGTGCGGTGGTAGGCGAAAGGGTCATGCCGCTGCCCTCGGACTGGCTGTATCCTTCCATTTTCCCCGGCGACAGGGTGATCGACTGAATCACCACGGGGGGCAAATAGTCCGAGGTACTTTTTCCCTGAGAGTCGCCGCCTTTTTTGGTTTTACGGCTGTAATGGGTGACGGAACCTGCATCCGTTATCCACCGGCTGCCCTCCGGCATGACGTTATCCACCGTATCGGCGAAAATACCTAGCGTACCCCCCGCGACAATCTGGCTTTTGTCGTTCAGCACGTGGTTCGCGCTGATGGTCATTTGCCCGCCGGAGAGGATCTTGCCCGGCTCGCTCTCTGCGATGACCTCCTCTTCGATGGTGCGGGTGTAGTTGTACTCGTAAAAGTTGTCGTTGTTGGCGCCTGTGTCTTCCGGCGTGTTGAGGTTCAACAGGTCGTCGGCCGAGTTGTTGTCGACAAACACGCCTTCCTCATCAGCGCTCCAGCGAGTGGGCGAACCCTTGTGCTGGTACTCGTGGATCTGCTCGGTGGAGATCAACGCCACCTCGGTGCTGAAATGGTCGTTGATGTTATTAAGCTGGCTGACGGAGAGCGCCATGTCACCTGCGGACTCAATGGTCGCACTGTGGTTGTTCAGCGTTTGCGCCTGTCCGGTCGCAAAGCCGTTTTCATCCACTCGTCCACCGATGGCGAGCACGCCGTCGCTGTAAATCAGCGCGTGGTCACGGTTGTTGATCGTCTTCGCTCCGATGTCCACGCGCAGGCGTCCGGCGAGAGTTGCCGCCGTACCGTCCTGTGCAAGGTTATTGAGCGTTGTCGCCTGAAGTGAGAGATGGTCGCCATAAAGCCGCCCCGTTCCGACGTTGGTCAGCGTGTCCGCTTTGAGCCACGTCTGGCTGCCGTCGATAAGACCGTAATTACTGAGGGATGAGGAGACAGTCACCCAGGTCGCTCCGGCGGCAATCTCACCGGACGCGGTATTGAGCAGGCTGGCAGCGCTGAGGTCAAGTTTTGCCCCTGCCAGCAGGTTACCGCTGTTTGTCACGCTACCCGGCGTGGTAAAGGTCATATTGCCGTTAGCGATGACATCTCCCGAGTTATCAAAATTCTGCTGGGTGCGAACCATCATGTCGCCGAGCGACAGGATTTGGCCATCGCCGGTCAGGGAGTTGGTTTCCAGCGTGACGCTCTCGCCGCCAATCACGACACCGTCAGTGTTGATGAGGCGCAGAGCCGCGCCGCTTAGCGACAGCGTGCCCGCGGCGGACAGTTCGCCCTGAGCGTTATTAAGGGTTTCGACGCGAGCGATCTGCAGCGTATCGCCTGAAATCACCGTTCCCTGCGCGTTATCAAGCTGCTGGCTGGCGATGGCCACATCCAGCCCCTCAATCCCTTTCCCGGCAGCCTGAGTGTTCTGGTTGATCAAGCTGGCAGCGTTGAGCGTTACCGTTGCGCCGCTGCGCATTAACCCAAGCGTATTGTCGATGACCCCCGAAACGGCGTTAACCACCAGGTTGCCGAGAGATTGTATTTCTCCCTCGTGGTTATCAAGACGTTCGAGATTTAACGCCATCGCCTGCTCGCTGACTACGCGCCCGCCTGCGCGGTTATCCAGCGACGCGGCGTGCAGCGTGATATCACTCTTTGCTCCGATCGTGCCGTTCTGGTTATTCAGGCTGGCGGTCGCCAGCTGCATTGACGCCAGGCTGTAGAGCGTTCCTTGCTGGTTATCCAGCTGATATCCGTGTGTATCCAGGAAAATGCCTTTGCCCTGCATCACTCCCTGATGGTTATCGGTATCGCTGCGCGTTGCGAGCGTTAGCATATCCAGCGCCACCAGCGTGCCAGCGATATTGCTGAAGCGGATGGTGTCTAATGTCGCTTGTTTTGTCGCCAGCACGACACCCGCATCGTTTTGCACATCGGCCGCCAGGATCGTTATGTTCCCCTGGCTAACGATCCCGCCAGCGTCGCCGCTTTCGCGGTTGCTGATGCGGTCGACATTCAGGGTAAGATTGCCGCCGCTCTGCACCAGACCGCCGTTGTTGTTATCCAGCCGCTGCGCCGTGAGCGTAAGATCGCGTTGGGCGGTGACAATCCCTCCCTGGTTGATGATTTGCGCGCTTTCTATACACGCGTCGTCACCCGAGACCAGCGTTCCCTGCGTATTCTCAAGCGCCCCGGCAAGGGCAGTGAGCGCCCCCGCCGCGCTGACCGTACCGTTGCGGTTATTCAGCACGTCAGTTAAGTCCAGCGTCATGCTTTCGCCTGCGCTCACAGTACCGAACCGGTTGTCAACGGAGAGCGCATTCAGATGCAGGGTGGCTTCAGAGGCCAGCATGCCGTGCTGGTTATCTATGGCGCTGGCGAGGACATCCAGCTCGCCAAAGCTGATGATTCCACCGGTAGTAAGGGTGTCCTTGTTTGAAATCGTATTGCCATTTGTATTGATGCGCATTGTCGAACCGGACTGGATAAGGCCGCTATCGTTATTCAACGTATCGCTTTCGAGGGACAGCGTGGTACGGGCTACGATTTGTCCGCTGACGTTGGTTATTGGCTTTATGCTGGCGAGCGAAACATGGCCTTTATCCGCGCTGATAAGTCCATCGTCGTTGAGCAACTGGTCTGCAGTTACGTCAACGTTTTCTGCAGCAGCCAGTATACCTCCACGGTTATCTGCCACAGCTGTGGTCTGAACCGACAGGCTACCCGCGTCTGCTGCCAGGATCTGGCCCTGACGGTTATCCAGAGTGGCGGCCTTAACGGTTATAGCGGCGTTGGCGGCAATGGTACCGTCGCGGTTATCTATACCGTCCCGATGGCTGAGTTCAAGCGTCTGCGTTCCGCTCTGGCTTATCTGGCCTTTTTGGTTTTGCAGCTTTTTCGCGGCGAGCGTGACGGCGTCGGCTGCAAGCAGGCCGCTGCTGTTATCATGGGTGCCGGATGTCGTGATGCGGAGTTGGTCATTCGCGATGACCTGCGCGCTGGCGGTACTGATATCGCCTGGTCCGGCATTGAGCGTAATGTTTTTTGCCTGCGTCAGGCTGCCGGTAGCATCGAGGCCCTGTCCGGAGGCGTTTACGTTACCGCCCGCCGCACTCAGTCCATGCAGCTCAAGTTTTCCGCTGGCGTTGAGCGTTATATCGCCGTCGCTGCCTAACGTGCCGTCTGGCTGCACGCCTGCGGCCAGCGTGCCGATGCTGGCAATCGTGTTGCCCGTCAGGCTGACGTTACGCTGGGCCGCGATGGAACCGCTGTTCTGTACGGCAGCAGTGCCCGAGAGGGCAACGTCAGCCGAGGACCAGATTGCACCGCTGTTTTCAATATGACCATCGGCTGAGAGGGTGATCATTCCGGCTTCTGCGCCAATGTTGCCCGCATTCCGCACTCCGACGCCTTTTTCCGTCCCGCGAAGGCGAATTTTGCCAGCATACATGCCGCCAACCTGCGCGACATCCAGCGCCAGACTGGGTTTTGGCGTGCCGTTATCCGCGAGCGCGGTTACCTGCTCGTGAGCGGCATCCACGCTGTTGCGCCCGGTTGTGACGCTTAAATCCTGTGCATGAATGGCCGCATTTACCTTCACCGCGCGGCCAATAACATCGGTGTGATTCTGGCCGGTTGAATCCAGACCGTTGCCGTTAATGTGGATTTCACCCTGTTCGACCTGGTAGCCCGTTATCTGGCCGTTCTGCATTTGCGCCGTACCCGTGGTGAGCGTGGCTCGTCCGGCGTTGATAAATCCGCAGCCGTCGCAGGTAATGCCTGAGGGACTGGCAATAACGACGTCCGCTTTTTGTCCCGCCACTTCGATAAAGCCGTTAAGGCGGCTCGGATCGCGGGCGTTGACCTCGTTGAGGATTATTTTCGCTTCACCTTTTGCCAGCCATGGGTTGGCTGCCACCATTCCACCAAGCTGGGTGGCCGTGTTTTTATGAGAGTTATTAAGAATGACTCCGTTCTGCCCGACATCGAACTGGCTGTAAGTATTGCGGGAAACGCCGCCCGCTGATGGTGTCTGGATATTCACCTGCGGCGTACCGTTGGCGGTGCTGATAATGGTTGGCTGCTGCTTATTGGGTGCTGATTTATCCGCTACGATTCCTGCGGCCTGTACCGTTAACGCTCCACTTGCCAGCCACAGGCTGAGGCTTATCGCCCCGAGGCGGCAAATAATCTGAGAGTGGTTATGTCGGATACCGGAAGAGGGCGCGCGACCAGAACAGCCCCGAGCCAGCTCCGATACCACCATCAGCATGCCGCGCGCTTTGTTAAAGACGATACGGTAAAGACGTTTGTTCATGTGAAAATCCTTTTATGTTTATCCGTTCAGCGGGTGCGTCTTTTTCCAGTGCTGCAACGCGTCGCGCGTGACTCGTTGGCCGTAAAACGTTTTGATACGTCGTCCTTTTTCTTCACCGCGATGCCAGAGAGAACGGGCCATGTGATGCGGGAAAATCTCATCGCGTAACAGGCGGAACATGTCCCGCGCGTGACCAAAGGGGGCGATAAAATCGCGAAACCACAGACGATCGCCACAGCACCAGTCTTCCTCTGGCAGGAAAATTGCGGCCTCGTTGAGGTAGCGGTGTTCAGCCTCTTCATTCATCCACGCCCAGCTCAGAAAAAAGATCGGGCGACCTTCCTTTTCCACCAGCACGTACTGCTGGCGTTTGATCGCGGGCAGAAGAACAACGGGCAGCACGTGCAACGGCGCATCCCGGTGGTTTAAGGAGTGCATCCAGAGCCAGACCGATGCGCCCAGCGCCTCCGCTTCGTTAAGCGTGTTGCCGAGCACGGACGGGCAATGGACCGTGTATTCGCCATAACGCATCGTCAGAGATCCATATTCAGGTTGAAGCCGAACGTGGCCGGGCTGGTTTTGAAACCCTCAGGTCGGGAGAAAGGCACCCCGGCAAACACGTCGAAGCCCACTTTCCAGAGCGTGCCGCGAAGCCCGGCTGCGCCGCCGGCCAGGTGATTTCCCGTTAGGTATTCCGTGCCGTTGCCCGCCACTTCGCCGTAGTCGGCTGCCAGATAAAATTCGGTGCCCGGGAGAGGGGTCTGCCAGGAGAGATCGTTACGTACCAGCCAGCCGCGATCGGCATTCAGGGTGCGTTCACCATCAAAGCCGCGCACGGTCCAGCGCCCACCAATGGAGAATTGATCCTGCGAGGTAAGCGGGGTGTTACTGGTCTGCCGCTGCCAGGCAAAGTCGTAGCGGAAATGCTGGTCGAGCAGCTCAAATGGCAGGCTCAGGCGAGCATCCGTACGAAGAATGCGGCTCAGCGCCGTGGCTTCATCGAAAACTTCTTCTGGCGCAGGCTGTGCGCCAAACCAACGGGTGCCACGCTGATAGCTTATTCCTGCGTCCAGCGTGGCCGGGCCGATATAGTGACGGTGCGAAAGCCCCGCTTTCCAGGAGGAAACGTGCCGACGCTGGACCTCAATTTCGGTGTCACTGATGTAATTTCGCGTTGTGCGACTCTCAACGTCCCACGTGAATGAGGTCTTTTGCGCGCTGCTGCGGTGCAGTACCCGGCTGAGCTGGGCAACCACGCTTTGGCTCTTCCCACTGTAGCGGTAATCATCGCTTAACCCGGCGACCGTCTGATGATAGTGGTAGTCGCTACCCGTTATGGAAAATCCCCACCAGCCTACCGGAACGGACCAGTGGGCACTGAGGTTCTGGTTGCCCCTCTCCGGCCCGGTTTGCAGGTCATGGTTAATGGAAAACCAGAAGAGATCGCTCATCGCCAGCGGGTTATCCAGCGAGAGAGTCAGCCCTCCCTGATAGCGGCCGGTTGATGACGAACCGGCGTCGTCAAGCGACAGGCCAAGCCGCCAGAATTTGCTCTGCTGGCGGGAAATGACAATATCGCTTTCACCGGGCTGCTCAGCAGGGACTATCTCCATTCCCACCTGCACGGTGGGCAAACGCTGGAGGTTCTCAAGCCCTTGTTCGATGTCTCGCAAATCGAGCAGATCGCCGTCGTGCGCCGGGAAGGCGCTGTATAGCCAAATCCAGGGACTGCTCTCACCGGTTAAGGTGACGTGACGAATTTTTCCCGGTATCACAGCCAGTTTTAAATGGCCGCTTTTTATATCCTGAGCGGGAGCCAGCACGCGCGAGGTCGTCCAGCCATGGGAAATCAGCCGGTTCTGGAGCGTGCTCATGAGGTAATTAATCCCTTTCGCACCGAGGCATCTGCCTACCGCGCGATCCGCAAGGCGTTGTAGCGGCAACCAGTGTGGCAGGGCTTCCTGTCCCGACAGCCTAACATCGTGAATAACAAAGCAGGGCGTTTCGGCAGGAAATGCCGTGGTGACCCCTGTTTCAGCAGGAGATTGTAAGCGAACATCCGGTGCCTGAGGGGTCAACTGGGCCTCCATGGCCTGTTGACGTTGCTGCTGAAGAATAAATTGCTCATCGGCCGGGGCTGCGACTGCAGCCGATGAAAGGCTGAGAATAGCGCAGCAGAAAAAGACGGTTCTGTTCGTCACTAAGCGTCGAAATTCCTTTTTCAACATTTTCCCTTACAAATTGTAATGATTTATTGCCGGGGATAGTGACGGAGTAATAGAGAGTTTTCTACGCGTAGCGGCTAAATAAAATCCTAAAATTTAGCGACAGGAGAGGTATCAGAGAAGTGTGAGAGCGGACAAAAAGAGAAATTACAGGCCGGGCAAGCACGCGCCGCCCGGCACTGTCACAGGGAATTACTCCCCTTCACCCGGGAACAGGAACGGGTTGATCGAGCTGCGGGCAAAGCCCTCCTGCTCCATCTTCGCGTCCAGAATCAGCGAGGCGAGATCGTCGGCCACCGCTTCGACTTTCGGGTCCTTTTCCTGATAGAGAATCTTAAGGTAGGTGCCGCAGTCGCCGCAGCTTTCGGCTTTCACCGCCGCGTCTTCATTCTCCAGCGACCAGTAGTTCAGATCGCGGGTCTGCTCGCAGTTGCTGCACTTGATGCGCACCACGTGCCACTCGGTTTCACACAGGTTGCAGTGCAGGTAGCGCAGCCCCTGAGTGGTACCGATTTGCACCATGCTCGATACCGGCATAGAGCCGCATACCGGGCAGAACTGGCGCGCCTCGCCGTATTCGGCGCGAGCTTTGCCCGGGATAAGGCTTGCCATTTGTGCCCAGTAGAGCGACAGCGCAGCCCAGATAAACGGCGCTTTATCGCTGCTGACCAGCGAGAAGTCGGACGCGAACAGCGCGCTCGCCATCTCTTCAAGCTCTTGTTCGGACGCTTTTTCCAGATTCTCAATGACCGCCAGCGCGGTTCCGCTCATTTCCGGCTTCAGCTCGGCAATCAGCGAATGCAGCAGCTTTTGCCAGTGCTTGTCGCGCGGCAGGACGTGAATGTCCAGCGGCGGCTTGCCCTGCGCGTTGGCTTCTTTGATCCGCGCGGTCAGGTCCATTTGCAGCGGGTGGTCGTACAGCACCACTTCCTGCGCGTGGGCGACCAGCGCGGCAAAACGCAGAAAATCGCCCAGCGGGTTGTTCTCTGCCAGCTCGCGCAGACGCTCTGCGCGGCGGTTGTAGAGGTTCTTGAGTCTGGGGAATAACAACGGCGGAATATAATCCGCCGTGCGTTTCTCGCTCGACCCCAGCTCATCTTGCGGGATTATGCGAATACTCATTCAGATGACTTTTCCTGTTTCTGGCGGACTTCACGGTACCAGCGCGGGTGATGTTTCTTCGCCCACGTGCTGGTGACCCATCCCTCCACCATCGCGGTAATGGTGCCTTTCACCCAGAGGGCGGCGTAGATATGCACCATGATAACCACAATTAACGCCACTGCGGCAAATGAATGCAGCATCAGCGCGAATCGGATCACCGGGATTGAGAAAGCAGGCGCAAAGTAGGGACGCCAGATGATCACGCCGCTGACCAGCAACAGGACCAGGAAGATAATCGCCGCCCAGAATACGCATTTCTGGCCGAAGTTATAACGCCCGGTGTCACCCACTTCCTCGTTGACGACGATCTTACGAATATTCTTCGCCCAAAAGATATCATCCCGATTGATTAGGTTATGGTGCCAGTAGCGGAAAAACATGATGATGAACGACGCGAACATGATGACGCCCACAAACGGGTGCAGGATGCGCGCCAGCTGTGGTGTCCCCATGATCTGCATCAGCCAGTTGAAGGACGGGAAGAAGAACCCCAGCCCGCTTATCGCCGCCAGCATGAAGCAGAAGGCGGTGACCCAGTGGTTGATGCGTTCCGGCGCGGTGTAGCGCACGATGGTGTCACGTTTTCTCATTTGCGCACCTCGTCTTTCTCTTCATGCAGGTTGTCGTCTTCCTCTTCCGCGCGGTTCGGACCGACGCCGACGTAGTGGAATATGCTCGCTGCGAAGGTGGCAGCAAAGCCCACCGCTGCCAGCGGTTTCCAGATGCCTTTCCAGAATTTCACGGTAGCGCTGATTTCCGGGTTCTCCGGCAGGCCGTGATACAGGTTCGGCTTGTCGGCGTGGTGCAGCACGTACATCACGTGCGTACCGCCAACCCCGGCCGGATCGTACAGGCCCGCATTGTCGTAACCACGGGTTTTCAGCTCGCCCACGCGCTCTGCCGCCAGCGTTTTCATATCCTCTTTAGAACCAAAGTGGATGGCGCCGGTTGGGCAGGTCTTCACACAGGCAGGCTCCTGGCCGACGGTAACGCGGTCCACGCACAGGGTGCATTTGTAGACGCGGTTGTCTTCCGGGTTCAGGCGCGGTACGTCGAACGGACAGCCCGCGATGCAGTAGCCGCAGCCAATGCACTGCTCGGACTGGAAGTCGACGATGCCGTTGGCATACTGAATGATAGCCCCTTCTGACGGACATGCCTTCAGGCAGCCCGGATCCGCACAGTGCATACAGCCGTCTTTGCGGATAAGCCATTCCAGCTTGTCGTTCTGCTCCACTTCCGAGAAACGCATCACCGTCCAGGACTTGGCGGTCAGGTCCGCCGGGTTGTCGTACACCCCGACGTTGTGACCCACTTCGTCACGCAGATCGTTCCACTCAGAGCAGGCCACCTGACAGGCTTTACAGCCGATACAGGTGGTCACGTCGATAAGCTTCGCCACTTCCTGCTGGTGGTCCCGCGCCTGAGGCGCGGGCGTGAAACCGTTAGTCGCGGAACGACGGATGATGTCTTGAGATTGATAAGCCATAAGTCTTCTCCGTTACACCTTTTCCACGTTCACGAGGAAGGCCTTAAACTCCGGCGTCTGCGTGTTCGCATCACCGACGAATGGCGTCAGGGTGTTCGCAATGAACCCTTTCTTCGCCACGCCCTCATAACCCCAGTGAATTGGGATGCCGATGGTATCCACCTGCTGACCGTGAACGTTCAGCGTGCGAATACGCTTGGTCACCACCGCCTTGGCTTTGATATAGCCACGGTTAGAGGAGACCTTCACGGTATCGCCATGGGCAATGCCGAGCTTGTTCGCCAGCTTCTCGCCGATCTCCACAAACTGTTCCGGCTGCGCGATGGCGTTAAGCAGCGCGTGCTTGGTCCAGTAGTGGAAGTGCTCGGTCAGACGGTAAGTGGTGCCCACGTACGGGAACTTGTCCTTTTTACCCAGCGCTTCAAAATCGCTCTTGAAGATACGGGCTGCCGGGTTAGAAACCACGTTCGGGTGCAGCGGGTTGGTGCCCAGCGGCGTCTCAAACGGCTCATAGTGTTCCGGGAACGGACCTTCCGCCATCTTATCGATAGCGAACAGACGCCCCATCCCTTCAGGCTGCATGATAAACGGCCCGACGTCGCTGCCTGGTGCGGCAGTGCTGTAGTCCGGAATATCCACGCCGCCCCATTTCGCACCGTCCCACTTCAGCAGCTGACGCTTCGGATCCCACGGGTTGCCCTGCGGGTCAGCGGACGCGCGGTTATAGAGGATACGGCGGTTGAGCGGCCATGCCCATGCCCAACCCAGCGTATTGCCCAGACCCGACGGGTCGGCGTTATCGCGGTTGGCCATCTGGTTGCCTTTCGGCGTCCAGCTACCGGCAAAGATCCAGCAGCCGCTGGAGGTGGTGCCGTCGTCACGCAGGTGCGCGAAGGTACTGAGCTGATCGCCTTTCTTCGCCAGCACGGTGCCGGTGGCCGGGTCGATAACGTCCGCCAGCGCCTTACCGTTGCTCTCCATCGCCACTTCTTCCGGCGCTGGGTTTTCCGGCGTCGAGTAGTTCCAGGTCATGTTCAGCACAGGCTCAGGGTTCGCGCCGCCTTCAGCCGCATACATCTTACGCAGGCGTAAGAAGATACCGGCCAGGATCTCGCCGTCGTTCATGGCGATGCCCGGGGCGTCCGCGCCTTTCCAGTGCCACTGCAGCCAGCGCCCGGAGTTGACGATAGAGCCGTTCTCTTCCGCAAAGCAGGTCGATGGCAGACGGAACACTTCGGTCTGAATCTTCGACGGATCGACGTCGTTCGATTCACCGTGGTTCTGCCAGAAGGTCGAGGTTTCGGTATTGAGCGGGTCAATCGTCACCAGGAACTTCAGTTTCGACAGCGACTCAACAACCTTGTTCTTGTTCGGGAACGAGGCAACCGGGTTAAAGCCCTGGCACAGATAGCCGTTCACTTTGCCCTGATGCATCATCTCGAAATACTGCAGAACGTCGTAACCTTTGTCCCACTTCGGCAGCCAGTCAAAGCCCCAGCTGTTTTCCGCCGTCGCTTTATCCCCGAAGAACGCTTTCATCATCGAGACGAAGAACTTCGGATAGTTGCCCCAGTAGTTCACCTGGCCTTCAAGCAGCGGTTTAGGCGTGCTGGCCGTCAGGTAGGTTTGCAGGTCGGTCTGTTTCTCGCTTGGCAGGTTCATATAGCCCGGCAGGCTCTGAGACAGCAGGCCGAGGTCGGTCAGACCCTGAATGTTGGAGTGACCGCGCAGGGCGTTCACGCCGCCGCCTGCCATCCCCATGTTGCCGAGCAGCAGCTGCACCATCGCCATGGTGCGGATGTTCTGCGCGCCGATGGAGTGCTGCGTCCAGCCGAGGGCGTACAGGAACGACGCGGTTTTGTCTTTCGCGCTGGTTTCGGCGATCAGCTCGCACACCTTCAGGAAGTCCGCCTTCGGCGTACCGCAGATGTTTTCGACAACCTCCGGCGTGTAGCGGGAGACGTGCTCTTTCAGCAGGTTCCACACGCAGCGCGGGTGTTGCAACGTGGTGTCACGCTTCGCAAAACCTTTCTCATCCAGCTCGTAGTTCCAGCTGGTTTTGTCGTACTTGCGTTTTTCGGCGTCGTAACCGCTAAACAGACCATCTTCGAAGTGGTAATCCTCACGCACGATCAGGCTGGCGTTGGTATAGGCTTCGGTGTATTCGCGGTTATATTTTTCGTTGGTCATCAGGTACAGCAATACGCCTGACAGGAAAGTGATGTCAGTACCTGAACGAATAGGGGTGTAGAAATCCGCCACTGACGCTGTACGCGTGAAGCGGGGATCGATCACAATCAGTTTAGCACCGTTGTGGATTTTGGCTTCCATCGCCCAGCGGAACCCGACAGGGTGCGCTTCAGCGGCGTTACCGCCCATCACCACAATGAGGTTGGCGTTCTTGATGTCGACCCAGTGGTTGGTCATCGCACCGCGACCAAATGTTGGAGCAAGACTTGCTACCGTTGGTCCGTGTCAGACACGCGCCTGGTTGTCGACCGCGAGCATACCGAGTGCGCGCGTAAATTTCTGGGTTAAATAACCGGTTTCGTTGCTGGAGGCAGAGGCACACAGCATCCCGGTGGAGAGCCAGCGGTTGACCGTGACGCCGTCGGCGTTTTTCTCAACAAAGTTGGCATCGCGGTCTTCTTTAATCAGTTTAGCGATGCGGTCAAACGCCTCTTCCCAGCTGATTTGCTGCCATTTGTCGGAACCCGGCGCGCGGTATTCAGGGAATTTCAGGCGGCTTTCGGAGTGGATAAAGTCCACCAGACCGGCCCCTTTCGGGCACAATGCGCCGCGGTTAACCGGGTGATCCGGGTCGCCCTCGATATGGAAAATAGACGCTTTGGCGTTTTTAGCACCGTCGCCGAGGCTATACATCAACAGCCCGCAACCGACAGAGCAGTACGTACAGGTATTACGGGTTTCACGGGTGCGCAGCAGTTTATACTGCCGCGTTTCCGCCAGCGCTACGCCGGGCGCAAAGCCCAGTGCCGCTGCCGTGGTGCCTGCCATACCGCCAGCGCAGATCTTAAAGAACTGCCTTCTGCTGACCTGCATGGGTCACTCCTTGTTTCGACATTGCTTACATATGTAGTTTTGACTTCGCGGTTGAAGAATGACCGCAAAGGAAAAAATTTGCGTTAATCCCTCAATTCCACGAGGGATATCATCAGAATACCACATTGTCGGTACAGCTGTTCTAATGGCGTTAATACAAAGTGAACGTATTATCACCATGTTGATTATAAAGTGTGATATTGATCACGTTAACAGCTCTGCATGTTAAAGCGGTGTAGCCGGTGGCAGGTTGCACCCCTGCTAAATGAGTAGGAGAATGGTTGTCGAAAAGTTGATCCATACTATGCGTACAGCCTGTGGTTTATGCTGCAATAGCACGCTCGCTTCCGTGGTTGTTCAGGAATACCGCTGTGTCTAAACAAAACCGTGATCCCCACTCGTCACCCCTGCCTGCCGGCATTGTGGAACTGTCGGTACACCGACCGCCCCACATAACCGATGCCATACCCGATTTTCTGGCCGAAGAAGTGCCCGTTGCGCTCGTTTACAACGGCATATCGCATGTGGTGATGATGGCGTCTCCGAAAGATCTTGAGCTGTTCGCCATCGGTTTTTCCCTTTCGGAAGGCATCATTGAGCATCCGCAAGATATCTATGGCATGGACGTGGTGCAGGCCTGCAACGGCCTGGAAGTGCAAATCGAGCTCTCCAGCCGCCGCTTTATGGGGCTGAAAGAGCGCCGCCGGGCGCTGGCCGGACGTACCGGCTGCGGCGTGTGCGGCGTTGAACAGCTCAACGATATTGGCAAACCTGTTTCACCACTGCCGTTTACTCAGACCTTTAATCTGGCGCACCTCGACCCTGCGCTTGAGCACCTCAACGATGTACAGCCTATCGGCCAGCTCAGCGGCTGCACGCACGCGGCGGCGTGGGTATTGCCGTCGGGAGAGATTGCCGGTGGGCATGAAGACGTGGGCCGCCACGTGGCGCTGGATAAGCTGCTCGGTCGTCGTGCGCGTGAAAGTGAGGTTTGGCAGCAGGGCGCCGCGCTCGTTTCCAGCCGCGCCAGCTATGAGATGGTGCAAAAATCGGCGATGTGCGGGGTGGAGATCCTGTTTGCCGTGTCGGCGGCAACGACGCTGGCGGTGGAGGTGGCCGAGCGCTGCAACCTGACGCTGGTGGGTTTCTGCAAGCCGGGAAGGGCGACCATTTATACCCATCCACAGCGATTAATAGTTAATCAGTAATTTTGAATGATAATAGCAAATCCTTCCGCTTTTAGTTGTTCGCGATGAGGTCTAGTATTTATCTCATCAAGGCACGGTGCCTTACCTGAACAACTTAATGAAAGGGTTTATATTATGAAAAGCATCAAAACTTTTGTCGCTGTAATCGCTCTGGCTACTTCTTTCGGTTCTTTCGCTGCACAGACCGTAACCGCAACCGCCTCTACCATTGATGGTGCAGAAGCGAAAATCGCGGCTCAGGCTCAGGAAGCGGGCGCGTCTTCGTACAAAATTACCCAGGCATTCACCGGTAACCGCGTACACATGACTGCTGAACTGAACAAATAAGCGAGTCACACCGTCGAAAGAGCGCCCCCGGGGCGCTTTTTTAGTTTATGCCCGCCACGCGCAGCAATGCCGTCACCACCGCCGCAGCCACAATGACCACGATTAACGGCATTTTCCGCCAGGCCAAAAACACCGCAAACGCCACGCCCAGCACGCGCGCCATGCCCGCGAAGTGGTCTCCCTCATAAAAGGTGGTCGCCAGCGCCACGGAGAACAGCAATACCGTTGCCGCATCTGACAGCAGCGCCTGAGAACGCTCCGACAACGCCAGCCGGTTGCCGAGTTTGGCGCCGCCAAGGCGCATTAAATAGGTTCCGGCAGAAAGAATGGCGATGCCGAGAATAAAGACCGTCATGTTTTCCATTATTTTTTCCTCGCGGCAAGACCGAGTAAAGAGAGCAGTACAGGTAATCCCACCGGGGCAAACGGTACGGCGGCCAGCGATAACACGGCGCCGCTGCAGGCGCGGATCAGCGTGGTACGGTTTTTAAAAGCGGGAACCACTAATGCCAGCAGAATGGCCGGAAATACCGCATCCAGCCCGATGGTCTCCGGGTCGGGCAACAGTTTGCCGACCATAGCCCCCAGCAGTGCGCCAAGCGGCCAGACGAGGGCGACGCCTAAGCCGCACAGCCAGTAGGCGGCTTTACGCTGCTCGGCGGTTTTTTGCGACAGGCCAAACACCACGCTTTCATCGTTCATGATGTGGCAGCCTAGCAGGCTCAGACCGCGCTTGCCCACCAGCTCTCGCACCGTCACGCCAAACGGCACGTGGCGCGCGTTGACCAGCAAACCTGCCGCCGCGGCCGCCAGCGGATTGCCGCCGCTCGCCACGATGCCGATAAACATGAACTCAGACGCGCCCGCCAGCACGGTAATGGAGAGCACAAACGGCACCCAGACCGGGAAACCGTAGGCCATCGCCAGCGAGCCGTAGGACATCCCGACCACGCCCACCGCCAGGCAGACCAGGATGATTGCTTTTATGGTGTCGCCTTTCAGACAAGAGAGATGATGCTTCATACAATTTTAGCCATATCGAACGTGTATCCATTATAATGAACGCAACGAAACTGATTTTCAAGACGAACGATTTGTTCGTTTTATAGAACGCGAGGCCGTTATATGACGCAGCCGATCAGCCTGATCGCCAAAAGTCTGGTGCGAGAACGCCTGCGAACCGGGCTTTCACTGGCGGAAATCGCCCGCCGTGCCGGGATCGCAAAATCCACGCTTTCCCAGCTGGAGTCCGGCAACGGTAACCCTAGCCTGGAAACGCTGTGGTCGCTCTGCGTGGCGCTGGATATTCCTTTCGCCCGTTTGCTTGAGCCGCAGCTACCGACCACGCAGGTGATACGCCGTGGTGAAGGGACGAAAGTGGTCGCCGGAGAGGCTAATTATGAAGCCATTTTACTGGCGGCATGCCCTCCCGGCGCGCGCCGCGATGTCTATCTTCTGATGACCCAACCGGGTGCAGACCGTCTTTCTCAGCCGCATCCGCCGGGCTCGGTTGAACATATTATTGTGACGCAGGGGCGGGCGCTGGTCGGCCTGCTCGACGCGGCGGAAGAGCTTGGCGCAGGGGATTACATTTGTTATCCCGCCGACCAGCCGCACATCTTCAAGGCCCTGGAGCCAGACACTTACGCGCTGCTGGTGGCGGAACAAAACTAACGAAGATAGGGAAAATCATGTCGCTCAAAGCCATCGCCAAAGAACTGGGGCTCTCTGTTACTACCGTCAGCCGCGCCCTTAACGGATATGATGACGTTTCTGACGAGACGCGCGCTCGCGTAGAAGCGGAAGCCCAGCGACGCGGCTATCGGCCTAA
This sequence comes from Enterobacter sp. CFEC122, assembly GCF_052983755.1. NCBI lineage: Bacteria > Pseudomonadati > Pseudomonadota > Gammaproteobacteria > Enterobacterales > Enterobacteriaceae > Enterobacter > Enterobacter sp. CFEC122. The sequence goes on from NZ_JBRIQR010000025.1 coordinate 19,764, forward strand.
TACCTTCGCTCGTCGTCTGAAGATGGGCAAAATCGACGCCGTTGGGCTGGTGTTCCCGGTCCATCCTGTTCCGCTCAATAACAGCGTATTTATGGACATGGTGGGTGAGATTAGCCACGAGCTGGCGCGACATGAAATCGACCTGCTGCTCATCGCAGACGACGATCTGGCGGATAAGCACAGCTACATGCGCATGGTGCAAAGCCGCCGCGTGGATGCGCTGATCGTGGCCCACACGCTGGATCGCGATCCCCGTCTTGAGCAACTGCAGGCCGCCGGTTTTCCTTTCCTGGCGCTCGGGCGCAGCCAGCTACCGCAGCCGTACGCGTGGTTCGACTTCGACAACTATGCCGGTACGTACAATGCGACCCGCTGGCTGATCGGAAAAGGCCATCAGCGCATTGCCCTGCTGGGCGAAAGCAACAATCAGGCATTCATCACCCAGCGCCGTCAGGGCTATCTGGACGCGTTGCGGGAAGCCGGGCTTTCCAGCGAATGGCTGCGCGCCATGCCCCCTTCACGCCGGGTGGGGTATGCCACCACGAAAGAGCTTCTCTCGCTATCGCAGCCGCCCACGGCCATCATTACCGACTGCAACACTCACGGCGACGGCGCGGCGATGGCGCTGGCGGAGCTGGGCCGCCTGACCGGCGAGAACGCCGTTGCGCTGGTGGTTTATGACGGGCTTCCGCAGGACAGCATCGTCGACGCTGACGTGGCGGCAGTGATCCAGTCCACCCGTCAGGGCGTCGGGAAACAGATTGCCGATATGGTTCGCCAGCTGATCAACGGCGAGGCGATTGAGCAGCTCCAGGTGCTCTGGCAGCCCGAATTCTCTCCCGGCCAGACGGCCTGAATCTCTCCATTTTCTAAACCCGATCACAAATCCGAAACGTTTTGGTTTGTATCCGAAACGTTTCGGATCAAAACTCAAGGCATCCCATGACAGGAGATGTCTGATGCAAGATTCCATTTTACGACTCGAAAGCGCGACGGTGGATGTGGTGATAAAAACGCACCCGTTCGCCGAAATTATCTACTGGGGGCCGCATCTTCAGTACTTTTCGCCGCAGAATGCAGAAACCCTTTCCCGGCCGGTTGCCAACGGCAGGCTGGATGTGGATTCTCCGGTCACGCTGATGGCCGAGCTGGGGCACGGCCTGTTTGGGTCGCCCGGTATTGAAGGGCATCGTCTGGGCCTGGACGGTTCACCTCTCTTTAGCACCACAGACGTCCAGCAGCAGGGGCAAACCCTGACGATTACGGCAGAAGATGAACATGCGGGCCTGCGGCTGACCAGCGAGCTGGCGCTGGATGACAGCGGCGTGCTGGCGGTGCGTCACGGTTTAACCAACCTGAAAGCGCAGGCGTGGCAGGTGGACCGTTTTGCCATAACGCTACCCGTGGCCGAACGCGCACGGGAGGTGATGGCCTTCCACGGACGCTGGATCCGGGAATTTCAGCCGCACCGCGTGACGCTTGAACACGACAGCTTTGTGATTGAAAACCGCCGGGGTAAAACCTCCCATGAACACTTCCCGGCGCTGATTTCGGGTACGCCGTCGTTCAGCGAAATGCACGGCGACGTCTGGGGCGTGCATCTGGGCTGGAGCGGCAACCACCGCCTGCGTGCGGAAGCCAAAACCGACGGCCGCCGCTATCTGCAGGCTGAAGCCCTCTACCTGCCGGGCGAAATGGCGATTGAGGAGGGCGACACGCTCTGGACGCCGCGCCTGTATGCAAGCTACTCCGCACGGGGCCTGAACGGCATGAGCCAGCAGTTTCACCATTACCTTCGCGACAACGTTATCCGCTTCCCCGAAAACAAACCGCGCCCGGTTCACCTCAATACCTGGGAAGGCATCTACTTTAATCACGACCCGGACTACATCATGCGCATGGCCGACGAGGCGGCCGCGCTGGGCGTGGAGCGCTTTATCATCGACGACGGCTGGTTCAAAGGTCGCAACGACGACTACGCCGCGCTGGGTGACTGGTATCTGGACGAGAAGAAGTACCCGAACGGCCTCACGCCGGTCATCAGCCATGTGAAACAGCTCGGCATGGCGTTTGGCATCTGGGTTGAGCCGGAAATGATTAACCCGGATTCCGATCTTTATCGTGCGCATCCCGACTGGGTGCTGGCGTTGCCCGGCTACAGGCAACATACCGGGCGGCACCAGCTGGTGCTTAACCTGAACATTCCGCAGGCGTTTGATTACCTGGTGGAGCGCATGAGCTGGCTTCTGGGTGAACATGAGGTCGACTACGTGAAGTGGGACATGAACCGTGAGCTGGTGCAGCCGGGTCACGACGGGAAGGCCGCCGCCGACGCGCAAACCCGCCAGTTTTATCGCCTGCTGGACGTGCTGGGCAAGCGTTTCCCGCACGTCGAATTTGAATCCTGCTCCTCCGGCGGGGGGCGAATTGATTATGAGGTGCTGACGCGCTGCCACCGCTTCTGGGCCTCGGACAACAACGATGCGCTGGAGCGCAACGCTATCCAGCGCGGCATGAGCTATTTCTTCCCGCCGGAGGTGATGGGGGCGCATATCGGTCATCATAAATGTCACGCCACCTTCCGCCAGCACAGCATTGAATTTCGCGGTCTGACGGCGCTGTTTGGCCATATGGGGCTGGAACTGGATCCCCTCACCGTTGATGAGCAGGAGCGCGAAGGTTATCGCCGTTACGCCGCGCTGTATAAGCAGTGGCGCGAGGTTATCCATCAGGGCATCCACTGGCGCGTGGATATGCCGGATGCCACTACGCTGGCACAGGGTATTGTGAGCGAAGATAAAACGCAGGGACTGTTTATCGTGAGCCAGCTCGCCATGCCGGACTACACGTTGATGATGCCGCTGCGCATGCCGGGGCTTGAGGCCAGCGCGCAGTATCGTATTTCGCTGCTCGATCACCCTGATATTCACATCACCGGTGAAGGAGGCCATACCATGCGCAAGCTGCCGGCATGGATGGAGGCCCCGCAAACGGCGAGCGGTGAGTGGCTGATGCAGGCGGGCATTGCGCTGCCGATTCTCGATCCGGAAAGCGCCATCCTGATTGGCGTGGAACGCGTGTAAAGGTGACGGGCCGGGAAACTGGCCCTCCGTTGAGGATAAAAATAATGAACACAACAACCTGTACCCACAAAGACAACCCTAATTTCTGGATTTTCGGGCTGTTCTTCTTTCTCTACTTTTTCATCATGGCCACCTGCTTTCCGTTCCTGCCGATCTGGCTGTCGGATATCATCGGCCTCAATAAAACCCATACCGGCATCGTCTTCTCCTGCATCTCACTCTCGGCCATTGCCTTCCAGCCGGTGCTTGGGGTGATCTCGGATAAACTGGGGCTGAAAAAACACCTGCTGTGGATCATCTCCGTGCTGCTGTTCCTGTTTGCCCCTTTCTTCCTCTACGTCTTTGCGCCGTTACTGAAAGCCAACATCTGGCTGGGCGCGCTGAGCGGCGGCATTTATATCGGCTTTGTCTTTTCGGCGGGCTCAGGAGCCATTGAGGCCTACATTGAACGCGTGAGCCGTAACAGTTTCTTTGAGTACGGCAAGGCGCGCATGTTTGGCTGCCTCGGCTGGGGGCTGTGCGCCTCCACGGGCGGGATCCTGTTCGGCATCGATCCGTCGTATGTTTTCTGGATGGGCTCGGGGGCGGCGCTGCTGTTGATGCTGTTGCTGGTGGTCGCAAAGCCAAGACCCAACCAGACGGCGCAGGTGATGAATGCGCTGGGTGCCAACCAGCCGCAGATCACCGCGAAAACGGTCTTTAGCCTGTTCCGTCAGCGCAGAATGTGGATGTTTATTCTGTATGTGATTGGTGTGGCCTGCGTCTACGACGTCTTCGACCAGCAGTTTGCTACCTTCTTCAAAACGTTCTTCGCCACGCCGCAGGAGGGCACTCGCGCCTTTGGTTTTGCGACCACTGCCGGGGAAATCTGCAATGCGATCATCATGTTTTGTTCACCGTGGATCATTAACCGCATCGGCGCGAAAAACACGCTGCTGATCGCCGGGGTGATTATGGCGACGCGCACTATCGGCTCGTCGTTTGCCACCACCGCCGTAGAAGTGATTGCCCTGAAGATGCTGCACGCGCTGGAGGTGCCGTTCCTGCTGGTGGGGGCCTTCAAGTACATCACCGGGGTGTTTGATACGCGTCTTTCGGCGACTATCTATCTGATTGGCTTCCAGTTCGCGAAACAGTCGGCGGCAATCTTCCTCTCCGCGTTTGCCGGGAATATGTATGACCGGATCGGTTTCCAGGAGACGTACCTGATGCTGGGCTGTTTCGTGCTGGCGATTACGGTGGTGTCGGCGTTTACGCTCAGCAGCAGGGAGGAGATTGCGGCAGGCAATAAGGCGCTAGAAGTTCATTAACGCCCTGAACCCACTCACTATTCCGGCGTTGGTCAAAAAATGAATAACCTTATAAAAACTACGGCATTGATAATCATTTTCAATATCATTTAATTAACTATAATGAACCAACTGCTTACGCGGCATTAACAGCTGTGCCGCCCGACAATAATGGAGAGGATTATGAGTTATACACTGCCATCCCTGCCGTATGCCTACGACGCACTGGAACCGCATTTCGACAAGCAGACGATGGAAATCCATCACACTAAACACCACCAGACCTACGTGAACAACGCGAACGCCGCGCTGGAAAGCCTGCCTGAGTTCGCTAACCTGCCTGTTGAAGAGCTGATCACCAAGCTGGACCAGCTGCCAGCGGACAAGAAAACCGTGCTGCGCAACAACGCGGGCGGTCACGCTAACCACAGCCTGTTCTGGAAAGGCCTGAAAACCGGTACTACCCTGCAGGGCGACCTGAAAGCGGCTATCGAGCGCGACTTCGGTTCCGTTGACAACTTCAAAGCGGAATTCGAGAAAGCCGCTGCAACCCGCTTCGGCTCTGGCTGGGCGTGGCTGGTACTGAAAGGTGATAAACTGGCCGTGGTTTCTACCGCGAACCAGGACTCCCCGCTGATGGGTGAAGCGATCTCTGGCGCATCCGGCTTCCCAATCCTGGGTCTGGACGTGTGGGAACACGCTTACTACCTGAAATTCCAGAACCGTCGCCCGGACTACATCAAAGCGTTCTGGGACGTGGTGAACTGGGACGAAGCAGCAGCGCGTTTCGCCGCTAAAAAATAAGGTTGCATTGACGCCTGTGAGAAGCGAGTCTGATGGCTCGCTTTTTTTGTATCTGCGTAATGGAGGCAGCGATGCATTATCCGGTGAATGTATTTACAGGCAAGGTAAGGGAGTACGACGGCAGCCGCCCGAGCGCCATCGCCAAAATTCAGATCGACGGTGAGCTGACGTTAACCGACCTCGGGCTTGCGGGTGACGAGCAGGCCGAAAAGAAGATCCACGGCGGGCCGGAGCGCGCGCTGTGCCACTACCCGCGCGAGCACTATCAGCACTGGAAGGCAGAGTTCCCGGAGCAGGCGGATCTCTTCGTTGCTCCCGCGTTTGGTGAAAATCTCTCCACTGAAGGGCTCACCGAAAAGAACGTGTTTATTGGTGATATCTACCGCTGGGGCGATGCCCTGATTCAGGTGACGCAGCCGCGCTCGCCGTGCTTCAAGCTCAACTACCATTTCGGCATTCATGACATGTCGGCTCAGATGCAAAGCGCGGGTAAAACCGGCTGGCTGTACCGGGTGGTGCTGGCTGGGCAGGTTTCAGCGGATGCGCCGCTTGAGCTGGTATCACGCCTGAGTGAGGTGTCTGTTTACGACGCCTGCGCCATTGCGTGGCATATGCCGTTTGATGACGAGCAGTATCATCGCCTGCTGTCGGCGGCGGGGCTGTCGACCAGCTGGACAAGAACGATGCAGAAACGGCGTTTAAGCAGCAAGATCGAGGATAATTCGCGGAGGTTGTGGGGTAAATAGACCTCAGTAAAAAGTAGGCCGGGTAAGGCGAAGCCGCCACCCGGCACTAACAGCTACGAACGCTTATACAACGGTAGCCACAGCGTTAACCGCAGCCCACCCAGCGGGCTGTCGTCGGCTTTCACCCAGCCGCGATGCTGCTGCATGGCGGTTTCCACAATCGCCAGCCCCAGCCCCGTACCGCCCGATTCCCGGTCGCGCGCCTCGTCGGTGCGGTAGAACGGACGGAAGATCTGCTCGCGGTCTTCCGGGCTGACGCCAGGACCGTCGTCGTCGACGATGACGGTGATCCCGTCTTTATCCACCGAGAACGCCACCTCAATCTTCGTGTGCGAGTAGCGCAGGGCGTTACGCACGATATTTTCCAGCGCGCTTTCCAGCGCGTTGGGGTTACCGTACAGCGGCCATGGACCCGGCGGGAAGTTAACGGTGAAGGATTTGCCCATCTGCTCCGCTTCGAACGCCGCGTTATCCAGCACTTCATGCCACAGATGATTGGCTTTCACCGTTTCGCTCACCAGCGCGTTTTTCTGCTGATTGCGCGACATGACCAGCAGATCGTTGATCATGCTGTCCAGACGATGCGCTTCGGTTTCGATGCGCTCCAGCTCTTTGCTCTCACCGCTGCGGCGACGCAGCAGGGCGGTACCCAGCTGTAAGCGCGTGAGCGGGGTACGCAGCTCGTGCGAGATATCCGACAGCAGGCGCTGCTGGGCCGTCATCATGCGATCGAGCGCGCTCACCATCTGGTTAAAACTGGTCCCGGCGGCCAGGAACTCCTGCGGTCCGGACTCCAGTTCCGGGTGCTGCCTCAGGTTGCCCTGCGCCACTTCGTCGGCGGCGTTTTTCAGCTTACGTGCGGGTTTTGCCAGGCTCCACGCCAGCCATAACAGCAGCGGCGAGCTGACCAGCATCGTGACAATCAGCAGCAGGAGAGGGCGGTCAAACAGCAGGTTGATAAAATCGGACTGGGAGCTGCTCGCGGGGCGAATCAGGTAGAGCTGATAGTTATCCTCGCCATCTCTGACGGAGAACGGCCCCACCATCTCTACGCGGCCATATTTTTTCTTCTGGGGGTGATCGGCATTATCTGCCTGGCCAATGAAGTTGCGGATGATCTGCATTTCATTGCGATCGGCGCCAATCACGCGGCCTTCGCTGGTCACCAGCAGCAGGCGTTGTCCGGGCGGCGCCCACTTGTCGATAGCGCGAAATAGCCTGCGCCACCACATCAAATCGTTTGGCGGATCGTTTGCCAGCTCGGCTTCCACGTGCTGCTCGATCATCACGCCCTGACGTTGCTCGCTGTCGAGCAGCTCCGTCATCTGGCGTGAGTCGAGTTTTGGCAACATCAGTACGAGCATTAAAACCAGTGCCAGCGTCAACCAGAAGATGGCGAAGATGCGGGCGGTTAAGCTTCCTATCATGAAGCGGAAACCATCAGATAACCGCGACCACGCAGGGTTTTAAACCATGGGTGACCGTCTTTACGCTCCGGCAGCTTACGGCGCAGGTTAGAGATGTGCATGTCGATGGCGCGGTCAAACGGGGTAAGACGCTTGCCCAGCACTTCCTGACTTAAATGTTCACGCGATACCACCTGGCCGAGGTGCTGTGCCAGCAGATACAGCAGGGTGAACTCGGTGCCGGTGAGTTCGAGCGTCTGGCCATCAAAGCTCGCTTCCTGGCGGCCCGGATTCAGGCTCAGGGAGTCGACTTCAAGGGTAGGTGAGCTGTTGTCGGTATTCTGCTGCTGCTCGCTCCAGTGGGAACGACGCAGGATCGCGCGAATACGGGCGACCAGTTCGCGGTCGTTAAACGGCTTCGGTAAATAGTCATCCGCACCCAGCTCAAGGCCGAGTACGCGGTCGAGTTCGCTGCCGCGCGCGGTCAGCATGATAACGGGAGTCTGGTGTGTCTGGCGAAGCTCTTTCAGCGTATCAATGCCGTTTTTCTTCGGCATCATCACGTCGAGCAAAAGTAAATCGATGCTGTCGTCAAGGAGACTCAGCGCCTGCTCGCCATCATGGGCAACCAGGACGTTGAAACCTTCCATGTCGAGCAACTCCTTTAAAAGGGATGTGAGCTCTCGGTCATCATCAACTAACAGGATTTTATTCATTGTTTAAATACCTCCGAGGCAGAAATTACGACATCAAGGCTGTCTAATCCATGACTTTACGTTGTTTTACACCCCCTGACGCATGTTTGCAGCCTGAATCGTAGACTGTCTCTCGTTGAATCGCGACACGAAAGATTTTGGGAGCAAGTGATGCGCAAAGTTACCGCTGCCGTCATGGCCTCAACGCTGGCGTTCAGTGCGTTTAGCCAGGCTGCTGTAGCTATCATCAGCGATAACGGTCCCTTACAAGAGGGCGCAACGCAGAACAGCAGCCAAAGCCATATGTTTGACGGCATAAGTTTAACCGAACATCAGCGTCAACAGATGCGAGATCTGATGCAGAGGGCGAGACACGACCAGCCCCCTGTTAATGTTAGCGAAATGGAGACAATGCATCGCCTTGTCACCGCAGAAAATTTTGACGAAAGCGCTGTGCGCGCTCAGGCCGAAAAAATGGCACAGGAACAGGTTGCTCGTCAGGTTGAAATGGCGAAGGTCCGCAACCAGATGTTCCACCTGCTAACGCCGGAGCAGCAAGCGGTTTTGAACACCAAACATCAGCAGCGTATGGATCAACTGCGTGAGGTTGCACGGATGCAGCGAAGCTCAGAAACCTCGTTTTTCAGTAGCAATAGCAGTACCCGTAGTAACCAGTAAACCCTGTTTTCCTTGCCATAGACACCATCCCTGTCTTCCCCCACATGATGTGGGGGTTTTTTTTGCCCCACATTCTGGTTTGTTAACCGTTTATTCATCCTTCGACTCCACATGCTTCCGTTATACTAGCGGCATGACATGACAGGAGCGTTTATGAATCAATCCTATGGAAGACTGGTCAGCCGGGCCGCCATCGCGGCGACCGTCATGGCATCCAGCCTGTTACTGATTAAAATCTTTGCCTGGTGGTATACCGGCTCGGTCAGTATTCTGGCGGCGCTGGTGGATTCGCTGATGGACATTGCCGCCTCATTGACCAACCTGCTGGTCGTGCGTTACTCGCTGCAGCCAGCGGATGAAGAGCACACCTTTGGGCACGGTAAAGCGGAGTCGCTGGCCGCGCTGGCGCAAAGCATGTTCATATCCGGTTCTGCGCTGTTCCTGTTTCTCACCGGCATACAGCATCTCGTCTCGCCGACGCCGATGAACGATCCTGGCGTCGGCGTCGTTGTGACGGTCGTTGCACTTATTTGCACACTTGTTCTGGTAACGTTCCAGCGCTGGGTGGTACGCAAAACGCAAAGTCAGGCCGTACGGGCGGATATGCTTCATTATCAATCTGATGTTATGATGAATGGGGCTATTCTTATTGCGCTCGGTCTGGCCTGGTATGGCTGGCATCGGGCCGATGCGTTGTTTGCGTTAGGGATTGGTATCTATATTTTATATAGCGCCCTGCGGATGGGGTATGAAGCAGTGCAATCGCTGCTTGACCGCGCCCTCCCGGACTCAGAACGTAATGAAATTTTTTCTATCGTGACCGCCTGGCCCGGCGTCAGCGGTGCACACGATCTTCGAACGCGGCAGTCAGGGCCGACCCGCTTTATTCAGATTCATATTGAAATGGAAGACAACCTGCCACTGGTTCAGGCTCACGTGATTGCTGAGCAGGTCGAGCAGGCGATTTTGCAGCGTTTTCCTGGTTCAGACGTCATCATTCACCAGGATCCCTGCTCGGTTGTACCCGGACATGTTGGGCTTTCGTAATTCGTTGTAAAAAAGTGAGCCAGGCCAGCATTTTGTGTATAAATTACCGCCATTTGGTCTGACCTGAATCAATTCAGCTGGAAGGGATTGATATACTATTTGCAGTATTCGTTGGTCGATAAGTTTCTTCCGGCAACAGATTTCAATTTTGCATTCCTAAGTTCAGAGGTAGTCATGATTAAGAAAATCGGTGTGTTGACAAGCGGCGGTGATGCGCCGGGCATGAACGCGGCAATTCGTGGGGTTGTCCGCGCGGCGCTGACGGAAGGTCTGGAAGTTTTTGGTATCTATGATGGTTACCTGGGTCTGTATGAAGACCGTATGGTTCAGCTCGACCGTTACAGCGTGTCTGACATGATCAACCGTGGCGGTACCTTCCTTGGGTCTGCGCGCTTCCCGGAATTCCGTGATGAACACGTTCGTGAAGTGGCTATCGAGAACATGAAAAAACGTGGACTGGACGCCCTGGTGGTTATCGGCGGTGACGGCTCGTACATGGGTGCAAAACGTCTGACTGAAATGGGCTTCCCGTGCATCGGCCTGCCGGGCACTATCGACAACGACATCAAAGGCACCGACTACACCATCGGTTACTTCACCGCGCTGGGCACCGTTGTGGAAGCGATTGACCGCCTGCGTGACACCTCTTCTTCCCACCAGCGTATCTCTATCGTTGAAGTGATGGGGCGTTACTGCGGTGACCTGACCCTGGCTGCGGCAATTGCGGGTGGCTGTGAGTTTGTCGTGGTTCCGGAAGTGGAATTCAGCCGTGAAGATCTGGTAGCTGAAATCAAAGCCGGCATCGCGAAAGGCAAAAAACATGCGATCGTGGCTATCACCGAGCACATCTGTGACGTAGACGAGCTGGCGAAGTACATCGAAACCGAAACCAAGCGTGAAACCCGTGCGACCGTACTGGGGCACATCCAGCGTGGCGGTTCCCCTGGCCCGTACGACCGTATTCTGGCGTCCCGTATGGGTGCGTACGCAATCGAACTGCTGCTGCAGGGCCACGGCGGCCGCTGCGTCGGTATTCAGAACGAGAAACTGGTTCACCATGACATCATCGACGCGATTGAAAACATGAAGCGTCCGTTCAAAGGTGACTGGCTGGACTGCGCGAAAAAACTGTACTGATCGGCGTTTGGTTTGTGCCGGGTAAGGCGTAGCCGCCACCCGGCTTTTTTATGCGTACACGCTTTATTATTCCACTACGTTATAGCCAATCTTTTTTTATTCTTTAATCCTCGATTCGCTTTCTGGCACGCTGCATTCATCAAAACACTACACAAGAGAGCTGGGCGATGAATAAATGGGGCGTGGGTTTAACATTATTGCTGGCATCGACCAGCGTTCTGGCTAAGGATATCCAGTTACTGAACGTGTCATACGACCCGACGCGTGAACTGTATGAACAATACAACAAAGCGTTTGCGGCACACTGGAAGCAGGAAACCGGCGACAATGTCGTGGTTCGCCAGTCTCACGGTGGTTCTGGCAAGCAGGCGACCTCCGTCATCAACGGTATTGAAGCCGACGTGGTGACCCTGGCGCTGGCCTACGATGTTGACGCGATCGCCGAGCGTGGCCGTATCGACAAAAACTGGATCAAACGCCTGCCGGATAACTCCGCGCCCTACACCTCGACCATCGTTTTCCTGGTACGTAAAGGCAACCCGAAACAGATCCATGACTGGAATGACCTGATTAAGCCGGGCGTGTCAGTTATTACCCCTAACCCGAAAAGCTCCGGCGGCGCACGCTGGAACTATCTGGCCGCCTGGGGCTATGCACTGCACCACAACAACGGTGACCAGGCTAAAGCCCAGGAATTCGTGAAAGCGCTGTACAAAAACGTCGAAGTGCTGGACTCCGGCGCGCGCGGTGCAACCAACACCTTCGTGGAGCGCGGCATTGGTGACGTGCTGATTGCGTGGGAAAACGAAGCCCTGCTGGCGACCAACGAACTGGGTAAAGATAAGTTTGAGATCGTGACTCCAAGCGAATCTATTCTGGCTGAGCCGACCGTTTCCGTGGTCGATAAAGTGGTTGAGAAGAAAGACACCAAAGCGGTGGCGGAAGCCTACCTGAAGTATCTCTACTCGCCGGAAGGTCAGGAGATTGCAGCGAAGAACTTCTATCGTCCACGCGATGCGGCTGTGGCGAAGAAATATGACGGCGAATTCCCGAAACTGAAGCTCTTCACAATTGATGATGTTTTCGGTGGCTGGACGAAAGCGCAGAAAGAGCACTTCTCTAACGGCGGCACCTTTGACCAGATTAGCCAGCGCTGAACATAAATAAACGACACGGTGACCCGGCGTGAGAAATCCGCCGGGTTTTTTATTTGGTCATCATTTTGCGTTACTCTTTTGCCTCTATTGAAAACAGGGAACGCGTTGTGAAAAAAATTATCTTATTGATCCTCATTGTCATCGCCCTTGCCGCTGGCGGCTGGTACTGGATGAAAGCGGGTAATCCGAATGCGTTGCGACATATCGTTCTCGACCAGTGCCTGCCGAATCAACTGCAACACCGTAACCCGGCACCGTGTGCGCAGGTGAAGCCTGACGCAGGCTATGTAGTCTTTAAAGACCGCAACGGGCCGCTGCAATACCTGCTGATGCCGACATATCGCATCAACGGCACCGAAAGCCCGCTGTTGACCGAAGCGCATACGCCGAACTTTTTCTGGCTGGCCTGGCAGTCGCGAAGCTTTATGACCCTGAAGCGTGGAAGCGAGGTGCCCGACAGCGCCATTTCACTGACGATTAACTCGCCGACAGGGCGCACGCAAAACCATTTTCACATTCATATCTCCTGCCTGCGCCCGGACGTGCGCGAGAAGCTGAACGCGGCACAGGGAGACATCAGCACCCAGTGGCTGCCCCTTCCTGGCGGCCTGGAAGGGCATGAGTATCTTGCTCGTCGGGTGACGGAGAATGAACTGGTGCAGCGCAGCCCGTTCATGATGCTGGCTGAAGAGCTGCCGGAAGCGCGCGACCATATGGGGCGCTTCGCGCTGGCAATGGCGCAGCAGTCAGATGGTTCGTTTGTGCTGCTGGCAACCGAGCGCAACCTGCTGATGCTTAACCGCGCGTCTGCTGAGGAACTGCAGGATCATCAATGCGCTATCCTGAATTGACCCCACCATAAATAGCGTTTACTCGCCCTGCCTGTCGCCGTAGACTTGCTGAAAAATTCTACAGGAGACAGGTATGTCGCTCTGGTCAACGTATCCTCTGCTGCTGCCTTCACTGATCGTTGGCGTCACTATTGTGCTCTGGGCGACGTCGCTGTTGCCGGAATTCATCACCGCGCTGCTGTTCTTCACGGTGGCAATGACGGCGAAGATCGCCCCGCCGGAGGTGATTTTCGGCGGTTTTGCCTCGTCGGCCTTCTGGCTGGTCTTCAGCGGATTCGTGCTCGGCGTGGCGATCCGTAAAACCGGTCTGGCAGACCGGGCCGCCCGGGCGCTGTCGGCAAAGCTCACCGACTCCTGGGTGTTGATGGTAGCGAGCGTGGTGCTGCTGAGCTATGCGCTGGCGTTTGTGATGCCGTCGAATATGGGACGTATCGCGCTGCTGATGCCGATTGTCGCCGCAATGGCGAAACGCGCCGGTATCGCCGACGGCTCCCGCGCCTGGTTTGGTCTGGCGCTGGCGGTAGGGTTCGGGACGTTCCAGCTTTCGGCGACGATTCTGCCCGCTAACGTGCCTAACCTGGTGATGAGCGGTGCGGCAGAAGGTTCGTACGGCATCCACCTGAACTATGTCCCGTATCTGCTGCTGCACACGCCGGTGCTGGGCATTCTCAAAGGCCTGATCCTGATTGGCCTGATCTGCTGGCTTTTTCCCGGTAGCCCGAAACCGCCGAAGGAACAGGCGCCGTCTGAACCCATGGACCGGGATGAAAAGCGTCTTGCCTGGCTGCTGGCGATAGTGCTGGGGATGTGGGTGACGGAGAGCTGGCACGGCGTGGGGCCCGCCTGGACCGGGCTGGCGGCGTCGGTCATCGTTATGCTGCCGCGCATCGGTTTTATCACCGGGGAGGAGTTTTCTGCCGGTGTGAATATGCGCACCTGCATCTACGTTGCCGGTATTCTGGGGCTGGCGATCGTCGTGACGCAAACCGGTATCGGCACGGCGGTGGGCGAGGCGTTGCTCCGTATTATGCCGCTCGATGCAGACCGACCGTTCACCAGCTTCCTGGCGCTGACCGGTATTACCACCGCACTCAACTTCATCATGACCGCTAACGGCGTTCCGGCGCTGTATACCACCCTGGCGCAGAGCTTCTCGGATGCGACCGGCTTCCCGCTGCTGTCGGTGATCATGATTCAGGTGCTGGGCTATTCTACGCCGCTGCTGCCGTATCAGGCGTCGCCGATCGTGGTGGCGATGGGGTTAGGAAAAGTGCCTGCCAGGGCGGGGATGGTGCTCTGTCTGGCGCTGGCGGTGGCAACGTATCTGGTGCTGCTGCCGCTGGATTATCTGTGGTTTAGCCTGCTGGGACGGCTGTAAAAAAGCCCGGTGGCGCTGACGCTTACCGGGCCTACAGAACCGTAGGGCGGGTTAGCGAAGCGCCACCCGCCACAAAGGCAATTACGCCTGTTTAGCCGCTTCTGCCGCTTTAACGATCACCGCGAAAGCGTCCGCTTTCAGGGATGCACCGCCAACCAGCGCGCCATCGATGTCTGGCTGGGTGAACAGCTCAGCAGCGTTAGACGCGTTAACGGAACCACCGTACTGGATGATCACTTGCTCAGCCACTTTGGCGTCAGCTTTCGCAATGTGGTCACGGATGAATTTGTGAACCGCCTGAGCCTGCGCAGGGGTGGCTGATTTGCCGGTACCGATCGCCCAGACTGGCTCGTAAGCGATAACCGCGCCTTCGAACGCTGCTGCGCCCTGCGTTTTCAGCACTGCGTCGATCTGACGTGCGCACACTTCTTCAGTTTTGCCCGCTTCGTTTTCTGCTTCGGTTTCACCGATGCACAGAACCGGGATCAGACCCTGCTCTTTCAGCACGGCGAATTTCTTCGCGATGAACTCGTCGGATTCTTTGTGATAGGTGCGACGCTCGGAGTGGCCGATGATGATGTATTTCGCGCCGATATCTTTCAGCATTTCAGCGGACGTTTCACCGGTGAACGCGCCAGACAGGTTAACGTCAACGTTCTGCGCGCCCAGAATGATGTGGCTGCCGTCAGCGGCACGTTTAGCCAGATCCAGGTACATATCCGGCGGAGCGATAGCAACCGCGCAGCCGGTCACGCCAGCCAGCTCTTTACGCAGGTTCGCAACCAGTTCGTTTACCATGTGGCGGCTGCCGTTCAGTTTCCAGTTACCCATCACTAAAGGATGTCGCATTTCAATTCTCCACGCTCAATAAGCGAATTAAGGAATATGGCCACCCTGTCGGGCAGCATGGTCTGTGAATCAGTATAGAGATTTTCCCTCGAAAGGCTTTGCTTTTTGTCATTAATTCGCCCCGCCGAGAGTGTCAGATAGTGCCAGCTTAATCGGTTCAACAGCGAAGGTCAGTCCTTTTTCGCCGTTGTCCGCCACCACATAGCGGATCGCGCCTTCGGTATCGGCGTAGTAACGCTTATTTTTACCGGCGGTGAGGAGTTTTTGCAGCTTTTGCTGGCTTTGCTTTTTCGTCAGCGCAGGGGTAAACGCCTGCAGGACCGCGCTCATGTACTCCAGCGCTTTCGCCTTCGCGGCTTTCTGCTCTGGGCCCTGTATTGGCAGCCAGGTGATTTGCATGCTTTTGATTTTTAACGTCCCGCGCTCCAGCGCCGTGGAGGCATACAAATTCTCGTTAATCTTGCTTGCCGCACGGGTCAGGGTAGGCGTGTCGCGGGGGCCATCAATGGCACGAAACTCATCCAGTTGCAGCGTGGGATTGGCCTGATTGAAGGCTTCACGAAACTGGCTGATGGACTGATCGAACGACGGTGCGCCCGCCAGCAGGTACGGTGCTGTGGTCGGGGCTGTGGTTTCGGCGGCGTGCAGGGTAAAACCCGCGCTGAGCAGCGCTAAACACAGGAATAGAGAATGTGCCGAACTTTTCATCAACATTGCCCCTGGCCGTAAGTGCTCATGATTAAAACGATATCTGGTCGGCTTGTCAAAAGGTCACAACTCCAGGGTAAAATGCGGGCTAAACGATAATAAGGAACCTTACATGACCATACAGCAGTGGCTGTTTTCATTCAAAGGGCGTATTGGACGCCGTGATTTCTGGATCTGGATGGTGACGTGGGTTGTCGCCATGCTGCTTCTGTTTTTCGTCGCCTATAACGCGTGGCTGAGCACGCAAACGGCGGCCTTCGCGCTGGTCTGCCTGCTCTGGCCAACGGCGGCTGTCGTGGTGAAACGCCTGCACGATCGCGGTCGTTCCGGCGCGTGGGCATTTCTGATTATTCTGGCGTGGATGCTGGTGGCGGGAAACTGGGCGATGCTTCCATCCATCCTGCCGTGGGTGGTGGGCAGGCTGCTGCCGTCGGTCATCTTCGTGATGATGATTGTCGATCTGGGCGCGTTTATTGGCACCCAGAGCGAAAACAAATACGGTAAAGACACCGTTGAGGTGAAATACCGCTGATCACCAGTAGTGTTCGGCGGTCATATGGCCCGGTCGGCGGCGAAGATGTTTCGTCATCTGCCGGGTATCCTTCAGAAGCTGCTGCGTGTCGCGTACCATCTGCGGGTTGCCACACAGCATGACGTGGCTGGTTTCAGCCGTCATCGGTAAACCCACCGCCTCTTCCAGGGCACCATTCTCAATTAACGCCGGCACGCGACCGGTCAGCGTTCCTGCTACGGTTTCGCGGCTGACCACCGTCTGAATCTTTAACTTTCCGCCGTACTGCTGTTCCAGCGCCTGCATCTGCGGCAGGTAGCTCAGGTCTGCGGCGTAGCGCGCAGCGTGAACCAGCACGATGTTTTTAAAACGCTCCAGGTCTTTGCCGTACTGCAAAATAGAGAGATAAGGGCCGATGGCCGTACCGGTTGCCAGCATCCAGAGCGTGTCACAATCCGGGATCTCTTCGAGCACAAAGAAGCCTGCTGCTTCACTCACGATTTGCACCTCGTCGCCGGGCTTGAGGGCGGCAAGGCGCGGGCTGAGTTTACCGTCAGGTACGGTGACCAGATAGAACTCGAGAGCCGGGTTATCAGGCGCGTTAACGTAAGAGTAGGCGCGCTGCACGCGCTCGCCGTCGACATCCAGCCCCAGCTTCGCAAATTGCCCGGCTTTAAACGGGTGGACGGGAGCATGCAGGGTGAGACTAAATAGCGCATCGGTCCAGAACTGTACCTTTGTGACTTTACCTGTTACCCAGTCCGCCATGATCTTCTCCTGTGCTGTTTCTCTGTTCTATCTTCCGTACTTAACGGGGAGATTTCCAGCCCATTTGGGCCGGAAAGCTCTATCGATCAAACGGTTTTACAGAATGTGCGTCTGTACGTCCGGGTCTTTGCGGTCGAGATAGTGGATAGACTGGATGCGGCGAATGGTGCGTGATTTTCCGCGGATCAGCAGCGTTTCAGTGGTGGCCATATTGCCCTTGCGGCTGATGCCGTCCAGCAGATCGCCTTTGGTGATACCTGTCGCCGAGAAGACCACGTTATCGCTACGGGCCATATCATGCAGCGCCAGCACTTTGTTGGCCTCGATGCCCATCGCTTCGCAACGTGCCAGCTCGTTTTCCCCGATACGGCGGTTCTCTTCGCTGTCGCCTTTCACCTCGTGGCGGGGCAGCAGACGAGCCTGCATATCGCCGTCCAGCGCGCGGATCACTGCCGCAGAGACTACGCCTTCCGGCGCGCCGCCGATGCCGTACAGCACGTCTACTTCGCTGTCCGGCATGCAGGTCAGGATCGAGGCGGCAACGTCACCATCCGGAATGGCAAACACGCGCACGCCGAGCTTTTGCATCTGCGCGATGGTGGCGTCGTGGCGCGGTTTGGCCAGAATGGTGACGGTGAGTTCGCTCAGCGGTTTGTTCAGCGCGCTGGCGACGTTACGCAGGTTCTCTTCCAGCGGCAGGCTAAGATCGATTGCGCCTTTCGCACCAGGACCGACAATCAGCTTTTCCATGTACATATCCGGCGCGTTGAGGAAGCAGCCCTTATCGCCCACGGCCAGCACCGCCAGGGCGTTGGCCTGACCCATTGCGGTCATGCGCGTACCTTCGATCGGGTCGACGGCGATATCCACGGCATCACCTTTGCCGGTACCGACTTTTTCACCGATGTAGAGCATTGGCGCTTCGTCGATCTCACCTTCGCCGATCACGATGGTGCCGTCGATGTTGACCTGGTTAAGCACAATGCGCATGGCATGGACGGCTGCGCCGTCTGCGGTATTTTTGTCACCACGACCCAGCCACTTATAGCCTGCAAGGGCAGCCGCTTCGGTGACGCGGGAAAACTCGATAGCAAGTTCACGTTTCATGAGGTACTCGTACAATCAAAAGGAATTGCACGAAGTTTATCACAGAGTGGGGAGGGGTGAGGGGACCGGTGCGGTCCCCTCACCCTGACCCTCTCCCCAGGGGAGAGGGAATATATGATTACTCTTCGTGCTCTTCCCACGCCAGGGCGCGTTTCACCGCTTTCTTCCAGCCGCTATAGCGGAAGTTACGCTCGGTGGTTTCGATGCCCGGGCGGAATTCGCGTTCGATCACCGCTTTTTCCTGCAGCTCGTCCAGGTTCTGCCAGAAGCCTACCGCCAGACCGGCAAGGTATGCCGCGCCCAGCGCCGTGACTTCACGCACTTCAGGACGCTCAACGCGGGTGCCCAGAATGTCGGACTGGAACTGCATCAGGAAGTTATTCGCTACCGCACCGCCGTCCACGCGCAGGGCGTGCAGACGAATGCCGGAGTCCGCCTGCATCGCTTCCAGCACGTCGCGCGTCTGGTAGGCGATGGATTCCAGGGTGGCGCGAATAATGTGGTTAGAGTTAACGCCACGCGTCAGGCCAAAAATTGCGCCGCGTGCATACGGATCCCAGTACGGCGCGCCCAGACCGGTGAATGCAGGCACCACGTACACGCCGTTGGTGTCTTTCACTTTGGTCGCGAAGTACTCGGAGTCGAACGCATCGCTGATCAGCTTCATCTCGTCGCGCAGCCACTGGATAGACGCACCGGCCATGAACACCGCGCCTTCCAGGGCATAGTTCACTTCGCCGCGTGGTCCACAGGCGATGGTGGTCAGCAGGCCGTTTTCTGATTTCACCGCTTTCTCGCCGGTGTTCATCAGCA
The DNA here is from genome assembly GCF_052983755.1 of Enterobacter sp. CFEC122. Lineage (NCBI taxonomy): Bacteria > Pseudomonadati > Pseudomonadota > Gammaproteobacteria > Enterobacterales > Enterobacteriaceae > Enterobacter > Enterobacter sp. CFEC122. The sequence continues at coordinate 38,791 of NZ_JBRIQR010000025.1, forward strand.
TAAAGCAGCCGGTGCCGTAGGTGTTCTTCGCCATCCCTTCTTTGACGCACAGCTGGCCGAACAGCGCCGCCTGCTGGTCACCGGCAATACCGGCGATAGGAATACGGGTGCCGCCTTTACCGCCGATGTTGGTCTGGCCGTAAACCTCAGAAGACTTGCGCACGTCAGGCAGCATCGCACGTGGGATATCCAGCGCGTCCAGCATCTTGTCATCCCACTCCAGGGTGTTGATGTTGAACAGCATGGTACGCGAGGCGTTGGTGTAGTCGGTGACGTGGACGCGTCCCTGGGTCATCTTCCAGATAAGCCAGGTGTCGACGGTGCCGAACAGCAGCTCGCCGCGTTTTGCACGCTCGCGTGAACCTTCCACGTGGTCGAGGATCCACTTCACTTTTGTGCCGGAGAAATACGGGTCAACCACCAGACCGGTGGCGCTGCGCACGTACTCTTCCATGCCGTCGCGCTTCAGCTGCTCGCAGATCTCAGAGGTACGGCGGCACTGCCAGACGATGGCGTTGTAAATAGGCTTACCGGTTTCACGTTCCCAGACAATCGTCGTTTCACGCTGGTTAGTGATTCCAATCGCGGCAATCTCGTCGGAACTGATATCGGCTTTTGCCAGCACTTCGACCAGCGTGGAGCTTTGTGACGCCCAGATCTCCATTGGGTCGTGTTCGACCCAGCCTGGACGAGGATAAATTTGCTCAAATTCGCGCTGTGACACGCTGACGATGTTCGCGTCATGATCCATTACGACAGCGCGGGAGCTGGTAGTGCCCTGGTCGAGCGCAACGATATATTTTTTTTCGGTCATGGTATGTGTCCCGTAGTCAGATTACAGCGAAGCTTTTTGTTGTGCGGTAGAAGTCGTTTCCTTCTCCTCTTCCACACAGGTATCGCACGGTAAATGGTGACCAATTAATTTGCGGTAGCTGAACGCACCCAGCGCAGCCCCGACAACTGGCGCAAACAGCGGTACCAGGAAGTAAGGAATGTCTTTGCCACCGGTGAAGGCGACGTCGCCCCAGCCTGCGATAAAGGCGAACGCTTTAGGTCCGATATCACGCGCCGGGTTCATCGCGAAGCCGGTCAGCGGGCCCATGGAGGCACCAATCACCGCAATCAGCAGGCCAATCAGCAGTGGGGCCAGCGGGCCGCGCGGAATGCCGTTTCCGTCGTCGGTCAGCGCCAGGATAACGCCCATCAGAATAGCGGTAATCACCATTTCAACTGCGAACGCCTGCACAAAATTGATATGCGGGTTTGGATAGGTTGAGAAGATGCCTGCCAGATCCAGACTTACGACGCTGCCGCGCACCATATGATGCGTCTGTTCGAAGTCGATGAAAAGATTGTAATAAAGCCCGTAAACTAACGCCGCTGCGCAAAACGCGCCGGCAAACTGAGAAAGAATGAAAGGAACTACTTTGCGTCCGTCGAAGCACGCGAACAGCCACAGTGCGATAGTCACCGCCGGGTTAAGATGTGCACCAGACACCCCTGCAGTCAGGTAGATGGCCATCGCCACGCCCAGACCCCAGATGATACTGATTTCCCACTGACCAAAACTGGCACCCGCCACTTTCAGTGCAGCGACACAGCCCACTCCGAAGAATATCAACAACCCGGTACCAAGGAACTCGGCAATGCACTGGCCTTTTAAGGTTGATGTCTGACTCATAATCGGAATCCTGAAGAAATTGATGTTTATTGTTAGCATGGCCGCCCGTGACAGCCACGATGCCCTGTAGACATAGTGTTAATTTATCGTTAACGAGCAAAAACGAGAAATATCGAAATCGAAATGTGTGGTCTGCGTCAATAAAATGAGCGTTTTCGCGCCATAAAGCACATTTTTGCAGCAGTACAGGATCAGTACAGGAATGTGAGCTGAATCATTTCATTAACGAATAAGTTAACAATTTAGGGGTATATGACGCGAACGCACCAGGACCAGACCTAAAAGTGTTGCAAACCGCGATCTGCGCGGTGTGTCGCTGGACACAGAGCGCCGCGCTCCATACAATCGACGGTATATGTCGTGCGCGTTTATGTTAAAGCGTCGCCTTGCAATTCAGGAGAGGTAGCATCATGTCTTTAGAAGTGTTTGAGAAACTGGAATCGAAAGTACAGCAGGCGATTGACACCATCACCCTGCTGCAGATGGAAATTGAAGAGCTGAAAGAGAAGAACAGCAGCCTGGCGCAGGAAGTACAGAACGCGCAGCACAGCCGCGAAGAACTGGAGCGCGAAAACAACCAGCTGCGCGAACAGCAGAACGGCTGGCAGGATCGCCTGCAGGCGCTGCTGGGACGTATGGAAGAGGTTTAATTCCCATTGGGATTAATGAGTAGGCCGGGTAAGGCGAAGCCGCCACCCGGCTTTTTTTATGGTTTGATGTCAGTCGGCGATCACCATAAAAAAGGCCGCCAGAGGCGGCCTTAACGCTACTTGTCCTGCGCTATCATAGTAAAAGCAACGAACACATTCGGTTCATCACTCTTTACAACGAGTACGCTGGCGACAATGAACGCGATACATAAATAGCGTTTCATTATGCGGTCCCTGCAGCTAACCGCTCCACCGTTCACCACCGGTGATAAGTCGGTGGACACAAGCCTGATCAAGGGTTGCTTTACGGTTGTGAAGACACCTTTCCCTGGACCGATGCCCATGTGCGAGATGGCGGAAAGGGACGCAGCATCATAGTAAGCAACAGCAGCGTAGTTAAGGTCTGTATAGATAATTAGGAATTTATAAAGGGTCGAGGGGATTACCTGAGATTTGAATCAGGGTAAGATAAAAACCCTGGTCAAAGGTTGCAAGCCTTCCCAACGGACCGCGAATCCCGAGGGACAAAAAAACCGCCACATTACTGTTGGCGGTTTTTTTATGGTTCACGCTTACGGTTTTATTACTCGATATCCAGCGGATCTTCGGAAAGGATAATGCCGGTATTATCGGCGTAGAGATGGTCGCCGGAGAAGAAGGTCACGCCGCCGAAGTTAACGCGGACGTCGCTTTCGCCGATGCCGTCACCTGCCGCCCCTACCGGTATGGCTGCGATGGCCTGAATCCCGATATCCAGGTCTTCCAGATCGTCCACCTGGCGCACGGAACCGTACACCACTATGCCTTCCCACTCGTTTTGTGCGGCAATACCGGCCAACTCAGCATCAATCAATGCGCGGCGTACGGAACCACCGCCATCGACCACCAGTACGCGGCCACGGCCGTTCTGTTCGAGCAGATCGTACAACAACCCGTTATCCTCGAAACATTTCACCGTGACGATCTGTCCGCCAAACGACGACCGCCCACCAAAGTTGGAGAACAGCGGTTCAACGACATTGACATCTTCCTGGTAGATGTCACAAAGCTCGGAGGTATCGTATTTCATAGGTTTAACGCTCAGTTGCTGCGAATGTGTTCAGTATATCGTGCGAAATGCGTTGTTGGCAAAATCATCAATTGTTAATTGATATTTGTCAGCTAACTGAGCGTCTGGCTTAAGACAATCCCGATGACGAACAACAGGTTAGTCAGCAGCGCGCCTTTTACCGTGCGTTCCAGCATTGGCGGCATGGCGGCCGGGCTACGTTCACGCATCACAAAACGGGCCTGCTTAATCAGCAGCGGCGCGGCAAGCACAAACAGCCAGCCCCACAGACTGTGCAGGGAAATCAGGTTAAACAGCGCCAGGCAGACCAGGGCACCCATCAGCAGGCAGGCATGGTAGCGACGCGCATTCACCGGCCCCAGACGGACCGCCAGGGTGTTTTTGCCGTTCTCCCGGTCGCTGTCGATGTCGCGCAGGTTGTTGATGTTGAGCACCGCGGTCGCCAGCAGACCGCAGGCGGTCGCAGGCAGGAACAGCGCAGGGATCACCGTATGCGCCTGTAAGTACCAGCTTCCCATCACGCTCAGCCAGCCGAAGAACACCAGTACGGAGATATCCCCGAGCCCAATGTAGCCGTAAGGACGCGTGCCGACGGTGTAGGTGATGGCTGCGATAATGGCCAATAAACCCAGCACCAGGAAGCCAATAAAATCGCTGGGGGTCTTAGACGCCACTGTCACCAGCGCCAGACCCGATAAACAGATCAGCACCACGGTGATAATCAGCGCGCGCTTCATCTGCGCCTGGGTAATCACCCCTTTTTGCATCCCACGCAGCGGCCCAATACGGTCAGGTTTGTCGCTGCCTTTCACCGCGTCGCCATAGTCGTTGGCGAGGTTGGAGAGAATTTGCAGCAGGCCGGCGGTAATCAATGCCAGCGCGGCAACCAGCGGATCGAAATAACCCTGCCACCAGGCAAGCGCCGTACCGACGATAATCGCGGCGAAGGCCAGAGGGAGTGTTTTAGGGCGCAGACTTTCGAGCCACGCCTGAGTACGGCTGATGTCAGTCATAAGTATTTAGCCAATAAAAATGGGGGCATTAGCCCCCATTAAACGTGATGAGAATCCAGTAACCGCGATTATAGGATAAAACGGCTCAGATCTTCATCTGCCACTAACGCATCCAGATGTTTACTCACAAATTCTGCGTCAATGGTAACGGTTTGACCGTTCAGATCGCTCGCGTCGTAAGAGATATCTTCCACCAGGCGTTCCAGCACGGTATGCAGACGACGCGCACCGATGTTTTCGGTGGTTTCGTTCACCTGCCATGCAGCCTGGGCAATACGTTTGATACCGTCTTCAGTGAACTCGAGGTTCACGCCTTCGGTTGCCATCAGCGCTTTGTACTGAACGGTTGCAGAGGCGTTTGGCTCGGTCAGGATACGTTCGAAGTCTTCGGTCGTCAGCGCCTGCAGCTCAACGCGGATAGGCAGACGGCCCTGCAGTTCCGGGATCAGATCCGACGGGCTGGCAACCTGGAAGGCACCTGATGCGATAAACAGGATGTGGTCCGTTTTCACCATGCCGTGCTTGGTGGAAACGGTGCAGCCTTCAACCAGCGGCAGCAGGTCGCGCTGAACGCCTTCGCGGGACACGTCCGGGCCGGAGCTGTTGCCGCCGCGCTTACAAATTTTGTCGATTTCGTCGATAAACACGATACCGTGCTGCTCAACCGCGTCGATAGCGTCCTGCTTCAGCTCTTCCGGATTCACCAGCTTCGCCGCTTCTTCTTCAATCAGCAGCTTCATCGCGTCTTTGATTTTCAGCTTACGCGTTTTTTGCTTCTGACCGCCCAGGTTCTGGAACATGGACTGCAGCTGGCTGGTCATCTCTTCCATGCCCGGAGGTGCCATGATTTCCACACCCATTGGCGCGGCAGCGAGATCGATCTCAATCTCTTTATCATCCAGCTGGCCTTCACGCAGCTTTTTGCGGAACGCCTGACGCGCCGCAGACGGTTCCGCCTGCTGTTCAGCCTGACCCCAGTTGTTTTTTGCCGGTGGGATCAGCACGTCGAGAATGCGCTCTTCGGCCATCTCTTCCGCGCGATAGCGGTTTTTCTCAATGGCCTGGACGCGCACCATTTTGATCGCCGAGTCGGTCAGATCGCGGATGATGGAGTCCACTTCTTTACCCACATAGCCCACTTCGGTGAACTTGGTGGCTTCAACTTTGATGAACGGTGCGTTGGCCAGCTTCGCCAGACGACGGGCGATTTCGGTTTTACCGACGCCGGTCGGGCCGATCATCAGAATGTTTTTCGGCGTCACTTCGTGGCGCAGCTCTTCGTCAAGCTGCATACGACGCCAGCGGTTACGCAGGGCGATAGCCACGGAACGCTTGGCGTTATCCTGGCCGATAATGTGTTTGTTCAGTTCGCTGACAATTTCGCGTGGGGTCATTTCAGACATGGGAGATCCTTACGCTTTGGAGGTCAATTCTTCGATGGTGTGGTTGTGGTTGGTATAGATGCAGATATCACCTGCAATATCCAACGCCTTCACCGCGATATCACGCGCGTTCATGTCGGTATTTTCCAACAGTGCGCGGGCAGCAGCCTGGGCATAAGGGCCGCCAGAGCCGATGGCAATCAGGTCATTTTCCGGCTGAATTACGTCACCGTTACCGGTGATGATAAGCGAAGCGGTTTCATCGGCTACCGCCAGCAGCGCTTCGAGCTTGCGCAGCATGCGGTCGGTACGCCAGTCTTTTGCCAGCTCAACGGCGGCTTTCACCAGATGACCCTGGTGCATTTCCAGTTTACGTTCAAACAGTTCAAACAGCGTGAAGGCATCCGCCGTGCCGCCTGCAAAACCGGCGATCACTTTGTCGTTGTAGAGACGACGCACTTTCTTCACGTTGCCTTTCATGACGGTATTACCCAGCGTGGCCTGGCCATCACCGGCGATTACCACATGGCCGTTACGGCGTACACTTACTATTGTTGTCACGAGCAGACCCCCTGGTTACAGAATCGGGAAACAGAAGCCCTGAGCCTGTGCCCAGGGCTGAATTAAATGATAGATGGGGGGGATTTTGGGGGTTTCAACCCCCGGAGGCGAGTCGAATGCAGTTTGTGTGACCGGCGATTTTCAAACGAGAAAGGGTGCCATCGGCATTTTCTTTGCCTTTGACCGGACCTATCACCACGCGATTCCAGCCGTTATTGGTGGTAATACGCGAATCAAACCCTTCAAAGGCCAGCTGCGCGCGCACCGTTTCCGCCTGCTCCGCACCTTTGAACGAACCGCACTGTACCATCCAGCGACGTTCGTCTTTTTTCTCCGCCGTCTGCTTCGGCGCTTCGGTCTCTTTCGTGACCGGCGCGGCCTGCTGCGTTTTCGGCTGCTGCGCAGTGGTATGCGCTGGCGTCTGGAGCAGATCCTGATACGGCTGAGCCGCCTGCTTCTGCTGCTGCGCTTTAGGCTGCTGCTGGACAGGCTGAGACTGCACCGTACGCGTCGGCTGCTGATACGGCTGTTCCGTTACCCGCGGCTGTGCCTTAGGCTGCTGTACCGGCTGGGTTTGCGCCCACTGCTGTTGCTGCTGAATCTGCTGTTGTGCCTGGCGACGCTGCAGCGTTTGCTGACGCTGTTCCGGCGTCTGCTCATTCCACGGCACTTCGTTCAGCTGCGTAGGCTGCTGGCGCATATCGGCCTGCATTTGTGCCAGCAGCTGACGCTGTTCATCCGTAAGCTGATTCGCATTCTGCACTTCACCACCCGCAGAAGGTTCGGTTGGCGCACGTACCCCAGGCTGACGGCTTTCCAGCTCTTTGATATAGCGCCAGCGCTCTTCAGGCTTCGGAGGGAGGCCATTTCCGGCGACTTTACTGGCCTGAAGCGCCTCAGACTCTTCTTTTTTATGGTGCGTGATAAAGTACAGGCCACCAATAAAGGCGACGACTACAGCCGCAGCAATAGCGACCATTGCTGGCGAGACAGCAGGCAGGTTACGTTGCTTTTTTCTTGAGCTACTCTTTTTGCGTCGCGAAGGTGCCGGCTGGCCGCGACGTACATAATCTCGTTGTGCCACTATCGTTTCGCTGTATTTATTCGTTCGTCAGTCCGCCATGTTACTTAAGCGGCGGGGCTTTGACCAGATAAGGGTATCCGAAAGACGTTTACTTTAAGTCAATGCCTGGGTCGTGCCTCGGACGATCAGTTCGCAGTCCAGCAACCGTGAGCCGCTGCTAACTGTTTGACCGTGAAGCTGATCCAGCAGAAGCAGCATCGCTTCGCGGCCGATTTGGTAGCGCGGCTGAGCGACCGTTGAGAGCGGCGGATCGCAAAATTCCGAAAGCGAAATATTATCGAAACCGATGATGGATAAATCTTTCGGTATGCGAAGGCCGCGGCGTTTGGCATACGATAATGCGCCCAGCGCCATCACGTCGCTGTGGCAAAATACGGCGGTTGGCGGCTCAGGCAGGTCCAGAAGTTTCTCCAGTGCCTGTCCACCGGCTGCGAAGGTAAAATCACCGCGCGCAATGTAGTGCGGATCGACGGTGACGCCGGTCCGGCGCAGCGCCTGAACGTAGCCCTGCAAACGGTAGTGACACAGCGGCATCTCTTCCGGCCCGGCGATGCAGCCAATACGCTTATGCCCCAGCTCCTGGAGATAGTTTACGGCGTTGAACGCGGCGGTAAGGTTATCGATATGGACCGTCGGCAGCTCCAGCTCTGGCGCAAACTCGTTGGCCATCACCATCGGCGGTAAATTACGCTGCTCTTCGATGCTGGCATCAAACGGCAGGCGAGAGCCAAGCAGCAGCATGCCGTCGATCTGCTTGGTGATAATGAGGTCGATGAAGGTTTTTTCCTGCTGGTTCTGATGGGCGCAGTCGCCAATCAGCACCAGGTACCCCTGTTCCGCCGCGGTGACTTCAATACCGCGGATAATCTCGCTAAAGAAAGGGTCACAGATGTCCGGCACAATCACCAGGATGGTGCGCGACTCGTTGCGTTTGACGTTACGTCCCATTGCCTGCGGAAAATAGCCCACTTCAAGCGCAGCCTGCTCCACCCGGTTACGGGTCGCCTGGGAGACTTTATCCGGGTTCATTAATGCGCGGGATACTGTTGCCGTAGAGACCTGTGCTTTCTGGGCAACGTCTTTCATGGTCGCAGCCGCAACCTCTTTCCTGGACTTCAACGTCTTCTCCTCGCCTGAACACCGAACTTCTGCCATCACCATTTTTACAGATAGTTAATGGAATCGGTTACAGAATTTTCATAAAAAGTGTGAGGAGCGTTAAATTTTTCGATCCGTCTTCAACCTTCGATGGGATCGACGTCCAGTACCCACTTCACTTTTCGCGCTTCGGGCAGGGTATTAATCAGTGCCAGCGCGCCGCTGACGATGTACTGAAGACGAACGCGCGAGGGGTGCTGGAGCAAAATTTGCCAGCGGAAACGGCCGCCGCGTTTTGGCGCCAGCGCCGGCACCGGGCCCAAAATCCACAGCTGACTATCCACCAGCGGGCTGGCCTGCAGGAGGTTTCTCAGCTGCTGCAGGAAAAGTGGCGCCTGCTGGTTGTTATGATCTTCCGCGCGGATGATGACGTGGCTGGTCCACGGCGGTAGCTGCATGGTCTGGCGTTCGGCCAGCGCCTGCTCGGCAAAGGCGTCATAGCCTTTGTGCAGCAGGGTTTGCAGCAGCGGGTGCTCCGGGTGGTGCGTTTGCAACACCACTTCGCCCTGTTTACCGGCGCGTCCTGCACGCCCTGCAACCTGGGTGTAAAGCTGGGCGAAGCGCTCGGCTGAACGAAAATCTGCCGAGAACAGCGCGCCGTCCACGTCCAGCAGGGCAACCAGCGTCACGTCCGGGAAGTGGTGGCCTTTGGCCAGCATCTGGGTGCCAATCAGGATGCGCGCGCCACCGCGATGCACTTCCGCCAGCTGCTGTTCGAGTGCGCCTTTGCGGCTGGTGGTGTCCCGGTCGATACGCGAAATCGGCACGTCCGGGAAAAAGGGCCCAAGCGCCTGCTCCAGCTGTTCCGTCCCCAGACCGACCGGCACAATATGCGTTGAGCCACACGACGGGCACTGGCGCGGCACCGGACGCTGGCTGTCGCAGTGGTGGCAGCGCAGATGACGCTGGGCCTGATGGAAGGTGTAGTAGTGATCGCAGCGCGGGCACTCGGCAATCCATCCGCAGTCGTGGCACAGCAGGGCAGGTGCAAATCCGCGACGGTTGAGGAACAGAATGACCTGATTCCCCGCCTGCAAATGCTGGCGCATGCGGGTAATCAGCGCGGGCGCTAGCCCCGCCTGGACCTGCTGACCTTTCAAATCCAGCACGTGCTGAATGGCCGGACGGGCATTCCCCGCGCGACGCGTCAGGCGCAGCATGTGGTATTTACGCTGGCGCACGTTGTGCAGCGTTTCGAGCGCAGGCGTGGCGGATCCCAGAACAATAGGAATTTGCTCGCTGTGCGCGCGGTAGACGGCCAGATCGCGGGCGTGATAGCGCCAGCCTTCCTGCTGTTTATAGGAGCTGTCGTGCTCTTCGTCGATCACGATAACGCCAAGATTTTTAAACGGCGTGAACAGCGACGAGCGGGTGCCGATCACAATCGCTGCTTCGCCGTTTTTCGCTTTCAGCCAGGCGCTGAGCCGCTCGCTGTCGTTCAGGCCGGAGTGCAGAACCTCAACCGGCGCGTTAAAGCGCTCGCGGAATCGGGCGATGGTTTGCGGCGTCAGGCCAATTTCCGGCACCATCACCAGCGCCTGTTTGCCCTGCGCGAGCACGTTTTCCAGCACGCTCAGGTAAACTTCGGTCTTGCCGGAACCGGTGACCCCCGCCAGCAGCCAGGCAGAGAAACGATCGGAGGCGCTATGAATTGCGCCTACCGCGGTGGCCTGCTCGGTATTCAGACGCAGGCGATCCCCTGAAACGGAGAAACTCTCCCGCCAGTCGTTAAGGGCAGGCGCCTCGCTTGCCAGGTCGCTCAGCCCTTTTTTTCTTAATGCCTGTAGCGCCGTTTCGCTGACCTCAAGCTCGTCGACCTGATGCCGCCAGATTTTCCCCTGACGCAGCGCCGCCAGCGCCTGCTGCTGTTTCTGCGAGCGCTTCAGGCTGTTGATGTCGACGGCCTGGCCTTCCTCTGTGGCAAACCAGTACCACATCGGCGCATGGCTGGCGCTCTTGCCCTGACGCAGCATCATTGGCAGGGCGTGGAACAGGACGTCGCCGATGGGGTGATGATAATAATCCGCCGCCCACAGCAGCAGTCGCCAGGTGCTGGTGGAGTAGACGGGCTCGCTGTCCAGCACCTCAACGACCGATTTCAGTTCGTTAAGCGGCAGTTCGCTCTTATCGCTGACGGAGACCACAATCCCCACGCGCTGCTGTTTGCCAAACGGCACGGTCACGCGACAGCCCGCTTTGGCGCTCATGCTGTCGGGCAGCAGATAGTCAAAGGTGCGGGAAAGCGGAACGGGCAGGGCAACGTGAGCGACGGGCATCGAATCTTCCTGACTTGAAAAGTGGCGCGTTAGTATACACATTAGTAAAAGCGGCGTGCGGATCAGTTTGCATACGTTGGTCAAATTCTGTATGATTCGCCGCCTTTGGTGTACTTTACGCCAAAGAACTTACAATCAACATCGCGTGGTGTCTGGCGTTAGGGCTGGAAGAGCGACGCGGCCTTAACTGAGGTTCTCCCATGAAAAAAGATATTCACCCGAAATACGAAATGATTACTGCAAACTGTTCTTGCGGTAACTCTATCCAGATCCGCTCTACCGTGGGTCACGATCTGAACCTGGACGTGTGCGGCAAATGCCACCCGTTCTACACTGGTAAGCAGCGTGATGTTGCAACCGGTGGCCGTGTTGACCGCTTCAACAAGCGTTTCAGCATCCCGGGCGCTAAATAAGTTTCCCGAAAAAAAGGCACCGCAAGGTGCCTTTTTTGTATCCGCTTCTCAGTATTCCCACGTCTCCGGGTCAATACCCAGTTCACGCATGATCACCTTCGCCTCTTCCGGGATTTCATCACTACGCTCTTTGCGCAGATCGTCATCGTTCGGCAACGGTTGACCGGTAAACGCATGCAGAAACGCTTCGCACAGCAGTTCGCTGTTGGTTGCGTGGCGCAGGTTGTTCACCTGACGACGCGTACGTTCATCGGTGAGGATCTTCAACACCTTCAGAGGAATGGAAACCGTAATTTTCTTTACTTGCTCACTCTTCTTACCGTGCTCAGCGTATGGGCTGATATATTCGCCGCTCCATTCAGCCATGAGATACCTTTAATCCTCTCAGTCATTTATCTAAAGGTGCAAAACCGGTAACCACCCGTTTTGAACCGCAATCTTGCCTAGTTTACCGTAGAGACGATACCGTGGCACGGATATTGCCGCTGCAGCGTGCACTAAAGCATATAATTTTAACGGCTATTTGCGCATTGCTCAATCTATACGCAAAGAAGTTTAGATGTCCAGATGTATTGACGTCCATACTTTCAATGTTTACTCTGGTGCCTGACTTTTCACCTCATTCGCCAGGAAGCCCTCACCATGACGCGTAAACAGGCCACTATCGCAGTGCGTAGCGGATTAAATGATGACGAGCAGTACGGCTGCGTTGTCCCGCCCATTCATCTTTCCAGTACCTACAATTTCACCGGATTTAATGAACCCCGTGCGCATGACTACTCGCGTCGTGGCAACCCTACGCGTGATGTAACCCAGCGCGCGCTGGCCGAGCTGGAAGGGGGCGCAGGCGCTGTATTAACCAACACGGGGATGTCCGCCATTCACCTGGTGACCACGGTGTTCCTTAAACCCGGCGACCTGCTGGTTGCGCCGCACGATTGCTACGGCGGTAGCTATCGCCTGTTTGATAGCCTGGCAAAACGCGGCTGCTATCGCGTGCTGTTTGTCGATCAAAACGATGAACAGGCGCTGAAACAGGCGCTGGCAGAGAAACCGAAGCTGGTTCTGGTAGAAAGCCCAAGCAATCCATTGTTGCGCGTTGTCGATATTGCGAAAATTTGTCAGCTCGCAAGGGATGCGGGAGCGATAAGTGTAGTGGATAATACGTTCCTCAGTCCGGCCCTTCAGAACCCACTCGCACTGGGTGCCGATCTGGTATTGCATTCATGCACTAAATATCTGAACGGCCATTCTGACGTGGTGGCAGGCGTGGTGATTGCCAAAGATCCGGATGTTGTCACCGAACTGGCATGGTGGGCCAATAACATTGGCGTCACCGCAGGCGCCTTCGACAGCTACCTGCTGTTGCGCGGCATCCGCACGCTGTCGCCGCGCATGGACGTGGCGCAGCGCAATGCTCAGGCGATTGTCGACTTCCTGAAAACCCAGCCGCTGGTGAAGAAGCTGTACCACCCGTCGCTGCCGGAAAATCAGGGGCACGAGATTGCCGCGCGCCAGCAGAAAGGGTTTGGCGCGATGTTAAGTTTTGAACTGGACGGTGACGAGCAAACGCTGCGTCGCTTCCTGAGCGGGCTGTCATTGTTTACGCTGGCGGAATCCTTAGGTGGGGTTGAAAGCTTGATCTCCCACGCCGCGACCATGACGCACGCAGGTATGGCACCCGAAGCACGTGCCGCCGCCGGGATTTCTGAGACGCTGCTGCGGATCTCAACCGGTATCGAAGATTCTGAAGATTTAATTGCCGATCTGGAAAATGGCTTCCGGGTCGCAGCCAAGGGGTAATCATGAGTGTGATAGCGCAGGCAGGGGCGAAGGGTCGTCAGCTGCACAAGTTTGGTGGTAGTAGTCTTGCTGATGTGAAATGTTACCTGCGTGTCGCAGGGATCATGACGGAATATTCACAGCCGGGTGACATGATGGTTGTCTCGGCGGCGGGCAGCACCACCAACCAGTTGATTAGCTGGCTGAAACTGAGCCAGACCGATCGCCTTTCTGCGCATCAGGTGCAACAGTCATTACGTCGCTATCAGAGCGAATTGATTGCCGGCCTGCTGCCTGCGGACGTGGCGGACGGGCTGATCGGCGCCTTCACGCACGATCTTGAGCGTCTGGCTGCCCTGCTGGACAGCGGCATTACCGATGCGGTGTATGCCGAAGTGGTGGGCCACGGTGAAGTATGGTCCGCGCGCCTGATGGCTGCGGTTCTGCAACACCTGGGCGTGGACGCCGCCTGGCTCGACGCGCGTGATTTCCTGCGTGCCGAACGCGCCGCGCAGCCGCAGGTGGATGAAGGGTTATCCTACCCGCTGCTGCAGCAGCTGCTGGTGCAGCACCCGGGCAAACGCATTGTGGTTACCGGCTTTATCAGCCGCAGCAACGCGGGTGAAACCGTGCTGCTGGGCCGTAACGGCTCCGACTACTCGGCGACGCAAATCGGTGCTCTGGCGGGCGTGTCCCGCGTCACCATCTGGAGCGACGTGGCCGGTGTTTATAGCGCGGACCCGCGCAAAGTAAAAGATGCCTGCCTGCTGCCGCTGCTGCGCCTGGATGAAGCCAGCGAGCTGGCGCGTCTGGCGGCACCGGTGCTGCACGCCCGTACGCTGCAGCCGGTTTCCGGTAGCGATATTGACCTGCAGCTGCGCTGCAGCTACACCCCGGATCAAGGCTCCACGCGCATTGAGCGCGTGCTGGCCTCTGGTACCGGGGCGCGTATTGTTACGAGCCACGACGACATCTGCCTGATTGAGTTCCAGGTTCCTGCGGGCCAGGACTTCAGGCTGGCACATAAAGAGATCGACACGATCCTGAAACGCGCCCAGGTGCGTCCGCTGGCCGTGGGTGTTCATAATGACCGCCAGCTGCTGCAGTTCTGCTATACCGCAGAAGTGGCGGACAGCGCGCTGAAAATTCTGGATGAAGCGGGCCTGCCGGGCGAGCTTCGCCTGCGTCAGGGGCTGGCGCTGGTGGCGATGGTGGGCGCGGGCGTCACCCGTAACCCGCTGCACTGCCACCGCTTCTGGCAGCAGCTGAAAGGCCAACCGGTGGAGTTCACCTGGCAGTCGGAAGAGGGCATCAGCCTGGTTGCCGTTCTGCGCAAAGGGCCAACCGAAAGCCTGATTCAGGGTCTGCATACCTCTCTGTTTCGCGCGGAAAAACGCATCGGCCTGGTGCTGTTTGGTAAAGGCAACATCGGTTCCCGCTGGCTGGAGCTGTTCGCCCGCGAACAGGTCACGCTCTCGGCGCGTACCGGGTTTGAATTTATTCTCGCAGGCGTGGTGGACAGTCGCCGCAGCCTGCTGAACTACGAAGGGCTGGATGCCAGCCGCGCGCTTGCCTTCTTTAATGATGAAGCCGTCGAGCAGGATGAAGAGTCGCTGTTCCTGTGGATGCGTGCGCACCCGTATGACGATCTGGTGGTGCTGGACGTGACCGCCAGCGAACAGCTTGCCGATCAGTATCTTGATTTCGCCAGCCACGGTTTCCACGTCATCAGTGCGAACAAACTGGCGGGGGCAAGCAGCACCGATAAATACCGCCAGATCCACGACGCGTTTGAAAAAACCGGCCGTCACTGGCTGTATAACGCCACCGTGGGCGCGGGCCTGCCGGTAAACCACACCGTGCGCGACCTGATTGAAAGCGGTGACAGCATTCTGGCGCTGAGCGGTATCTTCTCCGGTACGCTCTCCTGGCTGTTCCTGCAGTTTGACGGCACCGTGCCGTTCACTGACCTGGTGGATCAGGCGTGGCAGCAGGGCTTAACGGAACCCGATCCGCGCGTTGACCTCTCCGGTAAAGACGTGATGCGCAAGCTGGTGATCCTGGCGCGTGAAGCAGGTTATGACATCGAGCCGGATTCCGTCCGCGTCGAGTCGCTGGTGCCTGCCGGCTGTGAGGAAGGCTCGGTGGATCATTTCTTTGAGAATGGTGAAGAGCTTAACGAGCAGATGGTGCAGCGTCTGGAAGCGGCGAACGAGATGGGTCTGGTGCTGCGTTACGTGGCACGTTTTGAGGCCAACGGAAAAGCGCGCGTCGGTGTCGAGGCGGTGCGTCCTGAACATCCGCTGGCGGCGCTGTTGCCGTGCGATAACGTCTTCGCCATCGAAAGCCGCTGGTACCGCGATAACCCGCTGGTGATCCGCGGCCCGGGCGCCGGGCGCGACGTCACCGCCGGGGCGATCCAGTCCGACATTAACCGTCTGGCTAAGCTGCTGTAAAAACTCAATTTCCCTCTCCCTGTGGGAGAGGGTTAGGGTGAGGGCATCGGACCGCGCTCACCCCCATCATGAATTTCCCTCATCTTCCCTGAGCAAACCTCACCGTTATTGTTGATTATTTCTATTGACGTCCCTCCGCTTTTCCGTCATTTTTACATCTGGACGTCTAAACGTATAGAAGTTCACAACACAACAGACAATGACACGCGATTGATAGGGGTAGGGTATGAGCTTTTTTCACGCCAACCAGCGGGAAGCACTGAACCAGAGCCTGGCCGAAGTAAACGGTCAGATTAACGTCTCTTTTGAATTTTTCCCGCCGCGCACCAGTGAAATGGAGCAAACCCTGTGGAGCTCTATCGATCGTCTCAGCAGCCTGAAACCAAAGTTTGTCTCCGTGACCTACGGTGCGAACTCTGGCGAGCGTGACCGTACGCACAGCATCATTAAAGGCATCAAAGATCGTACCGGTCTGGAAGCGGCGCCGCACCTCACCTGTATCGACGCTACCCGCGACGAGCTGCGTGCCATCGCCCAGGACTACTGGAATAACGGCATCCGTCATATTGTCGCACTGCGCGGCGACCTCCCGCCCGGCAGCGGCAAGCCAGAGATGTATGCGGCCGACCTGGTTGGGCTGCTGAAAGAGGTGGCAGATTTCGATATCTCCGTGGCTGCTTACCCTGAGGTTCACCCGGAAGCGAAAAGCGCCCAGGCGGATCTGCTTAACCTCAAGCGTAAAGTGGAGGCTGGTGCCAACCGCGCCATTACCCAGTTCTTCTTTGATGTCGAAAGCTACCTGCGCTTCCGTGACCGCTGCGTCTCCGCGGGCATCGACGTTGAAATTATCCCGGGCATTCTGCCGGTCTCTAACTTCAAACAGGCGAAGAAATTCGCCGATATGACCAACGTGCGCATTCCGCTGTGGATGTCCAAAATGTACGAAGGTCTGGATGATGACCCGGAAACCCGCAAGCTGGTGGGGGCCAATATCGCCATGGACATGGTGAAAATCTTAAGCCGTGAAGGGGTGAAAGACTTCCACTTTTACACGCTAAACCGCGCGGAGATGAGCTATGCCATCTGCCATACTCTGGGCGTTCGCCCCGCGTAAAACACCAAAAGCCCTCTTAAATAGAGGGCTTTTTAACAGGGTAAAAAGTTAAAAGGTATCAGCTATCGAATCTGTGGATTAATTCAACTATAACTTATTGCTAGTGGTGTATATCGTAACGGTAACACTGTAAAAGGGAGCATAGCGATGAGCACGTCAGACGAGACCAATAAAGCGGCATCAGTCGGCAAATGCCCGTTCCATCAGGGCGGCGTCGATCACAGCGCGGGCGCAGGTACAGGCAGCCGCGACTGGTGGCCAAAACAACTCCGCATCGATCTTCTTAACCAACATTCCAATCGTTCGAACCCGCTGGGTGAAGACTTCGACTACCGCAAAGAATTCAGCAAGCTTGATTACTCTGCCCTTAAAGGCGACCTCAAAGCACTTTTAACCGACTCTCAACCGTGGTGGCCTGCCGACTGGGGCAGCTATGCGGGCCTGTTTATCCGTATGGCGTGGCACGGTGCGGGTACCTATCGCTCCGTGGACGGGCGCGGTGGGGCAGGACGCGGTCAACAGCGCTTTGCGCCACTGAACTCCTGGCCGGATAACGTAAGCCTGGATAAAGCGCGCCGTCTGCTGTGGCCTATCAAGAAAAAATACGGACAAAAAATCTCCTGGGCCGACCTGTTTATCCTCGCGGGTAACGTGGCGCTGGAGAACTCCGGCTTCCGTACCTTTGGTTTTGGTGCCGGGCGTGAAGACGTCTGGGAACCGGATCTTGACGTGAACTGGGGTGATGAAAAAGCCTGGCTGACCCACCGTGACCCGGAAGCGCTGGCTAAGCGTCCTCTGGCAGCCACCGAAATGGGCCTGATCTACGTGAACCCGGAAGGGCCGAACGCCAGCGGTGAACCGCTGTCAGCGGCGGCAGCGATTCGCGCAACCTTCGGCAACATGGGCATGAACGATGAAGAGACCGTCGCGCTGATTGCAGGCGGCCACACCCTCGGCAAGACTCACGGCGCGGGTGAAGCCACCCACGTGGGTACCGACCCGGAAGCCTCACCGATTGAAGCACAGGGCCTGGGCTGGGCCAGCACGCACGGCACGGGGGTTGGCGCTGATGCCATTACCTCCGGTCTGGAAGTCATCTGGTCACAAACCCCGACCCAGTGGAGCAACTACTTCTTCGAGAACCTGTTCAAATACGAATGGGTACAGACCCGCAGTCCGGCAGGGGCGATTCAGTTTGAAGCCGTGGATGCGCCGGAAATCATGCCCGATCCGTTCGACCCGTCGAAAAAACGCAAGCCTACCATGCTGGTCACCGACCTGACGCTGCGCTTCGACCCGGAATTCGAAAAGATTTCCCGCCGCTTCCTGAACGATCCGCAGGCCTTCAACGAAGCCTTCGCGCGTGCCTGGTTCAAGCTGACCCACCGTGATATGGGGCCAAAATCGCGTTACCTTGGCCCGGAAGTGCCGAAAGAAGATCTGATTTGGCAGGACCCGCTGCCGCAGGCGGTGTTCAATCCGACGAAAGAAGACATTGAAAGCCTGAAGGCGGAAATCGCTGCTTCTGGTCTCTCCGTGAGCGAACTGGTTTCTGTTGCCTGGGCGTCAGCCTCGACCTTCCGCGGTGGCGATAAGCGTGGCGGTGCCAACGGCGCGCGTCTGGCGCTGGCGCCTCAGCGCGACTGGGACGTGAACGCTGCGGCGGTTCGCGCGCTGCCAGCCCTGGAAGCTATCCAGCGCACCACCAACAAAGCCTCCCTGGCCGATATCATCGTGCTGGCGGGCGCGGTAGGCGTTGAGCAGGCCGCAAAAGCGGCGGGCGTGTATGTCACCGTACCGTTCACGCCGGGCCGCGTTGATGCGCGTCAGGATCAGACGGATATCGAGATGTTTAACCTGCTCGAACCGATTGCCGATGGTTTCCGCAACTACCGTGCGCAGGTGGATGTGTCCACCACGGAGTCTCTGCTGATTGATAAAGCCCAACAGCTGACGCTGACTGCGCCAGAACTGACGGTGCTGATCGGCGGCCTGCGCGTACTGGGTGCCAACTTTGATGGCAGCAAGAACGGCGTGTTCACCAACCGTGAAGGCGTGCTGAGCACTGATTTCTTCGTGAATCTGCTGGATATGAACACGCAGTGGAAGGCGACCGATGAGTCCAATGAGCTGTTTGCCGGAAGCGATCGCACCAGCGGTGAAGTGAAATATACCGCCACCCGCGCCGATCTGGTCTTCGGCTCTAACGCCGTCCTGCGCGCGCTGGCCGAGGTTTACGCCAGCGATGATGCGCATGAGAAGTTTGTCCGCGACTTCGTTGCCGCCTGGGCGAAGGTCATGGATCTGGATCGGTTTGACGTGAAGTAGCCAGTGTGCCGGGTGGCGGCTACGCCTTACCCGGCCTACAAATTAAAGTGCCATGTAGGCCGGGTAAGCGCAGCGCCACCCGGCTTTTTTATTACTCCCACTCCTGCAGGAATCGCTGTCCATACTGGTCTGCCACCAGCAGCGCCGCATACACCTGATCCGGCATGACGCCCCCCGGCATGTTGTGGATCGTTTCTCCTTCCGCACATGAGGCTTCGGCAATCAGACGCATTTTGGCTGGAATATCCTCTTTGATGTTCAGCTGTGCCAGGGTGATCGGCAGCCCTACGCTATGGCAAAGCGCCGCGACGGTCTCAATTTCTTCTACCGGCGCGTTTTCCAGCACCAGCTGCGTCAGCGTACCAAACGCCACTTTCTCCCCATGATAGAAGTGATGCGCGTCCGGCACCGCCGTCATGCCGTTATGAATAGCGTGTGCAGCCGCCAGCCCGCCACTTTCAAAGCCGACGCCGCTGAGATAGGTGTTGGCTTCGATAATGCGTTCCAGCGCAGGCGTCACCACATGCTGTTCCGCCGCCAGCATCGCTTTTTCACCCTCTTCAACCAGCGTGTTGTAGCACAGCTCGGCGAGCGCTAATGCCGCCTGTGTGCATTTACCCCCGGCCATAGTGGTCGCGCCGCTGCGCGAGCAGGCGCGTGCTTCAAACCAGGTCGCCAGCGCGTCGCCAATCCCGGCGGCCAGCAGACGTGCAGGCGCACCTGCAACCACTTTCGTATCCACAATGACCATGTTCGGGTTGTGCGGCAGCATCAGGTAGCGATCGAACTCGCCGCTGTCGGTGTAAATAACGGAAAGGGCGCTGCACGGCGCGTCGGTGGACGCGATAGTCGGCGCAATGGCGACCGGCACGTCCATAAAGTGAGCCAGCGCTTTCGCGGTATCCAGCGTTTTACCGCCACCAATACCCAGCACCGCCAGGCAGTCGGCGCTGTCGGCCAGCTTTTTCAGGCGATCGATTTCATTTTGCGAACATTCGCCGCCAAACGGCGCAATTTCGGCATGCAGTTCGGCTTTTTTAAAACTCTGGCGCAGGGTCTCTTCGGCAAAACCCAGCACAAACTTATCGCCGACGACCAGCCAGCGGTTTGCCAGGGGTTTCAGATAGTCGCCGAGACGGGTCAGTACATCCGCGCCCTGGATATATTTCCCCGGCGATTGAATGATACGGTCCATAACAGTTCTCCCTTAGAGGTTGAGGTTACCAAACGCGTTTTTCCAGTCCTGCTCGAACTTCTCTATGGCTGACTCTACCGCCGGCGTACCGAGCATGTGTTGCGCTACGTCTAAGGGAAGCGTGATTGCTTCACATCCTGCCAACAGGCAGTCGAGCGCCTGACGCGGCGTTTTGAAGCTGGCGGCCAGCACTTTACTGTCCGGCGCGTGCAGCTCCAGCAGGGACTGCAGTTCCTGAACCATGCGAATGCCGTCACCGCCCTGCGCGTCGACGCGGTTGACGTACGGCGCGACATATTTCGCCCCTGCGAGTGCGGCGAGCAAGCCCTGCGCCGCGCTGTAAACGGCGGTGCCCAGCGTGGTTATCCCCTCTTTTTTCAATGCCTTAATTGCGATAAGTCCCTGAGCCGTCACCGGGATTTTCACCACAATGCCCGGAATGGCGTTACTCAGACGTTTGGCTTCTGCCACCATGCCTTCGGCATCGCGGCTCATGGTTTGAGCAAACAGCGTGCCTTCCGGCCCGATGGCTTGTTGCAGGCGCGGCAGCACGTCCCAGATGGATTCACGGCTGGCGGCAATGATGCTCGGGTTGGTGGTGACGCCCGCAATGGGAAAAATGCGCGCCAGGCGTTCAACTTCCGCCACGTTGGCGGTATCCAGGTACAGTTCCATTATTTTTCCTTAAGTCAGAAAGGTTGAATAAAGGATACGGCGCACCCAGGCGCGGCGAATACAGGTCAATTTTGCCAAATACTGGACAAATGTAATGTCCTTGGCGAAGTGAGAGAGCGATCACAATGCTACTTTTTGGCGATCAGCTGGCTGTGGTACTGGCGTCGATATTCGGAAGGGGAACGTTCGGTGTGCTTGCGAAAGAGACGGCAAAAGTAGTTGCTGTCCGTAAATCCACAGCGTGTGGCGATATCTTTAATTTTGAGATCGTAGCCTTTCAGCAGCTGACGTGCATGTTCCAGGCGCGTTTTTGTTAAATATTCATTGAATCCGACGCTGCCGACTTTCTGGAATAGATGGGAAAGGTAG
Source organism: Enterobacter sp. CFEC122 (assembly GCF_052983755.1). NCBI lineage: Bacteria > Pseudomonadati > Pseudomonadota > Gammaproteobacteria > Enterobacterales > Enterobacteriaceae > Enterobacter > Enterobacter sp. CFEC122. Next base: position 59,997 of record NZ_JBRIQR010000025.1, read on the forward strand.
TTTGGTGAGATGTAGAACGCCTGTGCCACGGATTCGCGAGTTAACAAAGAGGCATAATTTTCTTCGATATAGCTCCGAACGGCTTCGAACAGTGCCCGGCTGCGGCTGTCGGTGTGAATTTCGCTTCCAAGCAGATCCCGGCAGTGGCTGAGCAGGCTTAAAACCACCAGCCTTGCTGTGTCCTGCTCTTCTGGCTGCATCTGTAATTCGGTGAGCGTTTGCAGAAGAAAAGCCCCCGTTCGCGGACCACGTCGGGCAACCTGGAGTTGTTGTAAGAGCACATTGTCATGCTGTAACTCGATTGTAAGCTGCTGCTTACCGAAATGTATGCTCAGGGCGTGAGGCGCAGGATGCGTAATTTGTCCAAAAAAAGAAAAAATCGCCTCGCAGGGTGTGTCAAGGGTAATGCCGAGGCAGGGAGAGGTTCGGGTATGCTGTTCAGCCAGCGCTGAGAAATGAATCTGACCCAGCGGTAACGTGCGGTTCACCAGGTCTGTCAAAATCTGGGTGATATCGGAATGCATAAGGAGACTACCGAAATTTGCCGGGTGGCGCTAACGCTTACCCGGCCTACTTATCGTAGGCCCGTGCAAGCGCAGCGCCGCCGGGCGTAAAGCATTAGCCGGTGTTACGCATACCCGCCGCAACGCCCGCAATCGTCACCATCAGCGCCTGTTCAACGCGTGGATCCGGCTCTTTCCCTTCTTCTTCTGCCAGACGCGAACGGTGCAGCAGCTCTGCCTGCAGGACGTTCAGCGGGTCGGTGTAGATGTTACGCAGCTGGATAGACTCGGCAATCCACGGCAGGTCCGCCATCAGGTGTGAGTCGTTAGCGATGTCCAGCACCACTTTGATGTCGCCTTCCAGCAGTTCGCGCAGCTCTTTGCCCAGCGCCCACAGCTCGGGCTTCACCAGGCGCTGATCGTAGTATTCCGCCAGCCACAGGTCGGCTTTCGAGAAGACCATCTCCAGCATTCCCAGACGGGTAGAGAAGAACGGCCAGTCGCGGCACATTGTTTCCAGCTCGCTCTGTTTACCGTCTTCCACCACTTTTTGCAGTGCGGCACCGGCACCCAGCCAGGCGGGCAGCATTAAGCGGTTCTGCGTCCAGGCAAAGATCCACGGGATTGCACGCAGGGATTCAACGCCGCCGGTCGGACGACGCTTGGCAGGACGCGAGCCCAGCGGCAGTTTACCCAGCTCCTGCTCAGGCGTGGCTGAACGGAAGTAAGGGACGAAATCTTTGTTTTCACGCACGTAGCCGCGGTACAGATCGCAGGAGATGTCTGACAACTCGTCCATGATGCGGCACCAGGATTCTTTTGGCTCCGGCGGTGGCAGCAGGTTGGCTTCGAGGATCGCGCTGGTATAAAGCGACAGGCTGCTGATGGTCACTTCCGGCAGGCCGTACTTGAAGCGGATCATCTCGCCCTGCTCGGTCACGCGCAGGCCGCCTTTCAGGCTTCCCGGTGGCTGTGACAGCAGTGCCGCGTGTGCTGGCGCGCCGCCACGGCCAATTGAGCCACCGCGTCCGTGGAACAGGGTCAGCTCTATACCGGCTTTTTCGCAGGTTTTGATCAGTGCATCCTGCGCCTGATACTGCGCCCAGGATGCCGCCATCACGCCCGCATCTTTTGCGGAGTCGGAATAGCCGATCATCACCATCTGTTTGCCCTGAATAAAGCCGCGATACCAGTCGATGTTCAGCAGCTGGCTCATCACGTCGTTGGCGTTGTTCAGGTCATCGAGGGTCTCAAACAGCGGGGCGACAGGCAGGGCGTAGTCGATGCCCGCTTCTTTCAGCAGAAGATGAACGCCTAGCACGTCGGACGGGGTTTTCGCCATGGAGATCACATAGGCGGCCACCGATCCTTTCGGTGCGTCCACGATCGCTTTACAGGTGTTGAGCACTTCGCGGGTATCGTTGCTTGGCTCCCAGTTGCGCGGCAGCAGCGGGCGCTTGGAGTTCAGCTCGCGGATCAGGAACGCCTGTTTGTCGGCTTCGGACCAGCTTTCATAGTCGCCGATGCCGAGGTAGCGGGTCAGCTCGCCCAGCGCTTCGGTATGACGGGTACTTTCCTGACGAACGTCGATACGTACCAGCGGCACGCCGAAACACTTCACGCGACGCAGGGTGTCGAGCAGTTCGCCGTTGGCGATAATGCCCATCCCGCACGCCTGGAGTGATTTATAACAGGCGTACAGCGGCTCCCAGAGCTGTTCGTTCTGGCTCAGCAGGCCTTCTGGTTTTGGCAGACGCTGGCCTTTCAGGCGCGCTTCCAGCCAGGCCTGAGTGGCCATCAGCTGACCACGCAGTTTTTTCATCAGGAAACGGTACGGCTCGCTGGCGCCTTCTTCACCGGCCAGCGCGCGCAGTTCCGGCGTCGCTTCTACCATCGACAGCTCGGAGATCAGTACCTGAATGTCTTTCAGGAACAGATCGGTCGCTTTCCAGCGGCTCAGCAGCAGGACGTGACGGGTGATTTCTGCGGTGACGTTCGGGTTGCCGTCGCGGTCGCCGCCCATCCAGGAGGTAAAGCGGACCGGCACAAAGTCGACCGGCAGACGGTAGCCCAGGTTCGCTTCCAGCTGTTCGTTCAGCTCGCGCAGGTAGTTCGGTACCCCTTCCCACAGGCTGTTTTCCACCACCGCAAAGCCCCATTTAGCTTCGTCGACCGGGCTTGGGCGATGCTTACGAATTTCATCGGTGTGCCAGGACTGAGCAATCAGCTGGCGCAGGCGGCGCATCAGCTGGTTGCGTTCATAGTCGGCAATGTCTTTGTTATCCAGCTGCTTCAGGCAGTTATTCACTTCCACCATTTTGTGGATCAGGGTGCGACGGGTGATCTCGGTTGGGTGAGCGGTCAGTACCAGCTCCAGCGAAAGTGACTCCACCGCTTTTTTGATGGTGGCTTCGTTGAGGTCTGGCTGGTCTTTCAGTTTACGAAGGGTGCGGGCAATGACTTCCGGGTTGCTGGCCGCTTCGCCGTTTGGCGAAATGCTGTGGTATTGCTCAGCGGTATTTGCCAGGTTCAGGAACTGGCTGAATGCGCGTGCAACGGGCAGCAGCTCATCGTTCGAGAGGTTCTGCAAGGTGGTGAGCAGCTCCTGACGACTGGCCTCGTTACCGGCACGGGAAGATTTAGACAGCTTGCGGATGGTTTCAACGCGGTCGAGGATGTTCTCCCCCAACGCATCTTTGATGGTATCTCCAAGCACTTTGCCGAGCATACTGACATTACTACGCAACGCGGAATATTGTTCGTTCATAAAAACCCAGTCACCCCATCATTTTTGTTTATGCCCAGGCGAAAATCTTCTGGACATTATTTTGTCATCTCCCTTTATAAAGCCACGTAAAACCCCCGTCGTCAATTGCTGCGAAAACGGTTCAGCAAACGAATAAATGTGGGCAATTTACGAAATTTAATTCGCATTGCGTCAGATAAGAGATGCTTATGGAAATGTGACGGAGATCGCGGGATTTTCCCCTCTCTTCCGAGAGGGGAAAGGTCATTAATGCCAGCAGAAATGATGTACAACCTGGGTAATCAGTTCGCGGGTGGGCTTGATAAAGCGGGTTTCAAGATATTCATCCGGCTGGTGCGCCTGGTTGATGGAGCCAGGGCCAAGAACCAGCGTCGGGCACAGCGTCTGAATAAACGGCGCTTCGGTGCAGTAATTCACCACGTCAGTTTTTTCACCGAGCAGCTTTTCCACCACTTCGACCAGCTGATGGTCCGGCGGGCATTCATAACCCGGGATCGGCGGGTGCAGTTCCGAGACCGTCAGGCGGCCCGGCCAGCGCTCACTCACCGGGGCCAGCGCTTCGTTCAGTAAACCATCCAGATCGCTCAGGGTCATGCCCGGCAGCGGTCGGATGTCCATGTGCAGCTCGCAGCATGCGCAGATACGGTTCGAGGCATCACCGCCGTGCAGGCTGCCGAGATTGAGCGTTGGATACGGCACGGTGAACGCCTCATAGTGGTAACGCTCTTTCAGATCGTCGCGCAGGGTCATGATGCGGCCGATGGCGTCATGCATCAGCTCAATGGCGTTGACGCCCCGCGCCGGATCGCTGGAGTGGCCGGACTGGCCGAGCACGCGCACGGCGGTAGAGATATGGCCTTTATGTGCGCGAATCGGTTGCAGAGACGTCGGCTCGCCGATGATCGCGCAATCCGGACGAATCGACGTGTTTTCTGAGAAGTAGCGCGCGCCCGCCATGCTGGTCTCTTCATCAGCGGTCGCCAGAATGTAGAGCGGTTTTTTCAGCTTCGTCACGTCCACGTCACGCAGCGCGTCGAGGATAAAGGCGAAGAAGCCTTTCATGTCTGCGGTGCCCAGACCGTAGAGCTTGTTGTCGTGCTCGGTCAGGGTGAACGGATCGCGCGTCCAGCGGCCATCGTCAAACGGCACGGTGTCGGTGTGACCGGCTAGCAGCAGGCCGCCCGCACCGGTTCCGGTACTGGCGAGCAGGTTAAATTTGTGGCGAGTGCCGGGGACGGGCTGAACCTCAACGTTAAACCCAAGATCGCTAAACCAACCCGCCAGCAGATTGATTAAAGACTCATTGCTCTGATCCAGCGCTTCTTCCGTTGCGCTGATGGACGGTGTGGCAATCAGGGCGCGGTAGATCTCGATAAATGGCGGTAAGTTCATTTTCATTGTTGACACACCTTAGGTCGTGATAGTATCAATATTCATGCAATAAATATGAATAAAAATACATTAACGTTGAGCATAAAGGAACCCGATGTTGAATACGCTGATTGTAGGCGCTAGCGGTTATGCGGGCGCAGAGCTTGTAAGCTACGTGAATCGCCATCCACATATGACCATAACCGCTTTGACCGTGTCAGCGCAAAGCAATGATGCAGGAAAGTTAATTTCCGATTTGCATCCGCAGCTTAAGGGCCTGGTCGATCTGCCTTTGCAGCCCATGTCTGACATCAGCGAGTTTACCGACGGCGTCGACGTGGTGTTTTTAGCCACCGCGCACGAGGTCAGCCACGACCTGGCGCCGCAGTTCCTGGCGGCTGGCTGCGTGGTCTTCGACCTCTCCGGCGCGTTCCGCGTTAACGACGGCGCGTTCTACGAAAAATATTACGGTTTCACCCATCAGCATCCGGATCTGCTTGAAAAAGCGGTGTACGGCCTGGCGGAGTGGAGCGCAGATAAACTGAAAGAAGCGGACCTGATTGCCGTTCCGGGCTGCTACCCGACGGCGGCGCAGCTTTCCCTGAAGCCGCTGATCGACGCGGGCCTGCTGGATCTGAACCAGTGGCCGGTGATCAACGCCACCAGCGGCGTGAGCGGTGCAGGACGCAAGGCGGCGATCTCCAACAGCTTCTGCGAAGTGAGCCTTCAGCCGTATGGCGTGTTTAATCATCGCCATCATCCTGAAATCACCACCCATCTGGGCGCTGACGTGATTTTCACGCCGCATCTGGGCAGCTTCCCGCGTGGGATCCTCGAAACCATTACCTGCCGCCTGAAGCCTGGCGTGACCAAAGAGCAGGTGAATGAGGTCTTCACGCAGGCGTATGCGGACAAACCGCTGGTGCGCCTGTACGACAAAGGCGTGCCGGCGCTGAAAAATGTGGTCGGCCTGCCGTTCTGCGATATCGGCTTTGCCGTGCAGGGTGAGCATCTCATCGTGGTGGCCGCAGAAGATAACTTACTGAAAGGCGCTGCCGCTCAGGCAATACAGTGTGCAAATATTCGTTTCGGTTTCCCGGAAACGCAGGCTCTTATTTAAGGTGTGATGATGAACCCATTAATTATCAAACTCGGTGGTGTACTGCTGGACAGCGAAGAAGCGCTGGAGCGTCTGTTTACCGCGCTGGTGAACTATCGCGAATCACACCAACGTCCGCTGGTGATTGTGCACGGCGGCGGCTGCGTGGTGGATGAACTGATGAAAGGGCTCAACCTGCCGGTGATCAAGAAAAACGGCCTGCGCGTGACGCCTGCGGATCAGATTGACATTATCACCGGTGCGCTGGCGGGTACAGCGAACAAAACCCTGCTGTCCTGGGCGAAGAAACACCGCATTGCTTCCGTTGGCCTCTACCTGGGCGATGGCGACAGCGTAAAAGTGACCCAGCTCGACGAAGCGCTCGGCCACGTTGGACTGGCGCAGCCGGGTTCGCCTAAGCTGATTAACACGTTGCTGGAAGGCGGTTTCCTGCCGGTGGTGAGCTCTATCGGCGTGACCGAAGAGGGCGAGCTGATGAACGTTAACGCTGACCAGGCGGCAACCGCGCTGGCGGCAACGCTGGGCGCGGACCTGATCCTGCTTTCCGACGTGAGCGGCATTCTGGACGGTAAAGGCCAGCGCATTGCGGAAATGACTGCGGCAAAAGCCGAGCAGCTGATTGCGCAGGGCATCATTACCGACGGCATGATCGTCAAAGTGAACGCCGCGCTGGATGCGGCGCGCACGCTGGGCCGCCCGGTTGATATCGCCTCCTGGCGTCACGCGGAGCAGCTTCCGGCGCTGTTTAACGGCACGCCGATTGGCACGCGTATTCTGGCTTAAGATTCTGTGCCGGATGGCGCTTCGCTTATCCGGTCTACGTGAATTGTGTTGGCCCGGTAAGCGCAGCGCCACCGGGCAAAAATATCATCATTAAGGAAATTCGTTATGGCACTTTGGGGTGGGCGTTTTACACAGGCAGCGGATCAGCGGTTCAAACAGTTCAACGACTCTTTGCGCTTCGACTACCGCCTGGCCGAACAGGATATTGTCGGCTCTGTGGCCTGGTCCAAAGCGCTGGTGACCGTTGGCGTACTGACCGCAGACGAACAGCAGCAGCTGGAAGAGGCGCTGAACAATCTGCTGGAAGAAGTGCGTCTGGATCCGCAGCAAATTCTGCAGAGCGATGCCGAAGACATTCACAGCTGGGTGGAAGGCAAGCTGATCGACAAGGTCGGCCAGTTGGGTAAAAAGCTGCACACCGGCCGTAGCCGTAACGACCAGGTCGCCACCGACCTGAAGCTGTGGTGTAAAGATACCGTCGCGGAGCTGCTGGCGGCTAACCGTCAGCTGCAGACCGCGCTGGTGGAGACCGCACAGAACAATCAGGACGCGGTGATGCCGGGTTATACCCACCTGCAGCGCGCGCAGCCGGTGACTTTTGCGCACTGGTGTCTGGCCTACGTTGAGATGCTGGCGCGTGACGAAAGCCGTCTGCAGGATACCCTGAAGCGTCTGGACGTCAGCCCGCTGGGCAGCGGCGCGCTGGCGGGTACCGCTTACGAAATCGACCGTGAACAGCTGGCAGGCTGGCTGGGCTTTGCCTCCGCCACCCGTAACAGCCTGGACAGCGTCTCTGACCGTGACCACGTGCTGGAGCTGCTGTCGAATGCGTCTATCGGGATGGTGCATCTGTCGCGCTTTGCCGAAGATCTGATTTTCTTTAACTCCGGTGAAGCGGGCTTCGTTGAGCTGTCCGACCGCGTGACGTCAGGCTCATCCCTGATGCCGCAGAAGAAAAACCCGGACGCGCTGGAGCTGATCCGCGGGAAATGTGGCCGCGTGCAGGGCGCGCTGACCGGCATGATGATGACCCTGAAAGGGCTGCCGCTGGCGTACAACAAAGATATGCAGGAAGACAAAGAAGGGCTGTTCGACGCGCTCGACACCTGGCTCGACTGTCTGCATATGGGCGCGCTGGTGCTGGACGGCATTCAGGTGAAGCGTCCGCGCTGTCAGGAAGCGGCGCAGCAGGGCTATGCGAACTCTACCGAGCTGGCGGATTATCTGGTGGCGAAGGGCGTACCGTTCCGTGAAGCGCACCATATTGTCGGTGAAGCGGTAGTTGAAGCCATTCGTCAGGGTAAACCGCTGGAAGATCTGGCGCTGGCCGATCTGCAAAAATTCAGCGCGGCCATCGGGGATGATGTGTATCCGATTCTGGCGCTGCAGTCCTGCCTGGATAAGCGTGCGGCGAAAGGCGGCGTGTCGCCTAAGCAGGTGGCGCAGGCCATTGCGGAGGCGAAAAACCGCCTGATTTGATGCCTGAAACGTCGGGTGGCGGCTTCGCCTTACCCGACCTACAAAACCCCAGCCCAACCCTGAGTTGGGCTTTTTTACGCAAAAAAAAAGCGGACCACGGGGTCCGCAAAAGTTCACGTTGGCTTTAGTTGTTCGAGTTTTGAGAGAAACTCGCTGACGGTGGCGGGGACGTCAAGGGTCAAACACGTGCCGCCTCGTCTATGTGGTGTATTATTCAACAGAATGCTTGATAGGGATAATCGTTCGTTGCTATGCTATCTATCGCCATGAACTATCGTGGCGACGGAGGATGAATAATGAATATTCGTGATCTTGAATACCTGGTAGCGTTAGCCGAGCATCGTCACTTTCGCCGCGCGGCAGATTCCTGCCACGTCAGCCAGCCCACGCTGAGCGGCCAGATCCGCAAGCTTGAAGACGAGCTGGGCGTGATGCTGCTGGAGCGCACCAGTCGTAAGGTTCTGTTCACACAGGCAGGTCTTCTGCTGGTGGATCAGGCGCGCACCGTGCTGCGCGAGGTCAAAGTGCTCAAGGAAATGGCAAGCCAGCAGGGGGAGGCCATGTCCGGCCCGCTGCATATTGGCCTGATCCCAACCGTTGGCCCGTACCTGTTACCGCACATCATTCCGATGCTGCACCAGACGTTCCCGAAACTCGAAATGTACCTGCATGAAGCGCAGACGCATCAGCTGCTGGCGCAGCTGGACAGCGGCAAGCTCGACTGCGCCATTCTGGCACTGGTAAAAGAGAGTGAAGCCTTTATTGAAGTGCCGCTGTTCGATGAGCCGATGATGCTGGCGATCTATGAAGATCACCCGTGGGCGAACCGCGATCGCGTGCCGATGGCCGATCTGGCGGGTGAAAAGCTGCTGATGCTGGAAGATGGCCACTGCCTGCGCGACCAGGCGATGGGCTTCTGTTTCGAAGCGGGTGCTGATGAAGATACCCACTTCCGCGCAACCAGCCTGGAAACCCTGCGAAATATGGTCGCGGCGGGAAGCGGTATTACGCTGCTGCCTGCGCTGGCGGTGCCGCACGAGCGTAAACGTGATGGCGTGGTCTACTTGCCGTGCATTAAGCCAGAGCCGCGTCGTACAATTGGCCTGGTTTATCGCCCGGGTTCACCGCTGCGCAGCCGCTATGAGCAGCTGGCAGAGGCCATCCGCGGTGCGATGGATGGCCATTTTGACAGCGCGTTAAAACAGGCGGTTTAAGCCGTTCAGCGCGGCTACCCGATAGGCTTCCGCCATGGTCGGGTAGTTAAAGGTGGTGTTGACGAAGTACTCAATGGTGTTACCACCACCTTTCTGCTCCATGATCGCCTGGCCGATATGAATGATTTCCGCGGCGCGTTCACCAAAGCAGTGAATCCCAAGGATCTCTTTCGTCTCGCGATGGAAAAGAATTTTCAGCGTACCCACGCTCATCCCCACGATTTGCGCCCGCGCCAGATGTTTAAACTGCGCACGACCCACCTCGTAAGGCACCTTCATTGACGTCAGCTGCTGCTCGGTTTTGCCGACTGAGCTGATTTCCGGGATGGTGTAGATACCCGTCGGGATATCTTCGATCAGATGCGCCGTCGCTTCGCCTTTCACCAGCGCCTGAGCCGCAATGCGTCCCTGGTCGTAAGCGGCGGAGGCCAGGCTTGGGTAGCCAATCACGTCGCCGACCGCGTAAACGTGCGGCAGGGCGGTCTGATACATGCTGTTGACCTTCAGCTGACCGCGGCTGTCGGTCTCAAGCCCGATATTTTCCAGCTGCAGGGAATCGGTGTTGCCGGTACGGCCGTTTGCGTACAGCAGGCAGTCCGCTTTCAGCTTCTTGCCGGACTTCAGGTGCATGATCACCCCGTCGTCACAGCCTTCGATCTTCTCGTATTCTTCGTTGTGACGAATCACGACGCCGCTGTTCCAGAAGTGGTAGGAGAGGGAGTCCGACATCTCCTGATCGAGGAAGGCCAGCAGGCGGTCGCGAGTATTGATCAGGTCAACTTTGACGTCCATTCCGCGGAAGATCGACGCATATTCGCAACCAATGACCCCTGCGCCATAGATAATGACGTGGCGGGGTTCATGGTGCAGGCTCAGAATCGAGTCGCTGTCGTAGACGCGCGGGTGCGAGAAGTCCACGTCGGCCGGATGGTACGGGCGTGAACCGCAGGCAATCACAAATTTTTCAGCGGTGATGGTTTCAACCGATCCGTCGTGGCATTCGAGTGCCAGGGTGTGTTCATCCACAAAATGCGCGTTGCCCTGCAAAATTTCACAGTGGTTACGCTCATAAAACCCCTGACGCATGCGCGTCTGCTGGTTAATGACGGTATCCGCGTGATTCAGGATGTCGGCAAAAGAGGAACGAAGAAGTCGGGAGTGGTCGCTGTAAAGAGGATTCTGGTTAAATTCGATAATGCGGCTAACGGCGTGGCGGAGGGCTTTCGAAGGGATGGTGCCCCAGTGGGTGCAACCGCCGCCGACATTATGGTAGCGCTCAATGACCGCTACTCTGGCTCCCTGTTTCACCAGACCCATAGCAGCGCCTTCGCCGCCGGGGCCGGAACCAATAACTATTGCGTCGTAATCGTAGGAATGTGGCATGGTAAGGCTTACCTGTTCTTATACATAAAAGCAACAGAATCATAACATCATTGCCAGAGTAACCCAATTATCGTTGTGCTTTTTTCCGGCAGTGGAGCACAAACCGCACGTAAACAATCATTCACAAAGCCAGGTAAACAGATTAATTTTATTCTCTGGTATAGTGCCATCAGGCCTTTGGAAGGATTCAACTATCGTGATGGGCGTAAGAGCACAACAAAAAGAGAAAACCCGGCGTTCGCTGGTGGAAGCCGCATTCAGTCAACTGAGTGCTGAGCGAAGTTTTGCCAGTTTGAGCCTGCGCGAGGTTGCACGCGAGGCCGGGATTGCGCCAACGTCCTTCTATCGTCACTTCCGTGATGTGGATGAACTGGGCCTGACCATGGTCGACGAGAGCGGTTTGATGCTGCGCCAGCTGATGCGCCAGGCGCGTCAGCGTATCGCCAAAGGTGGCAGCGTGATCCGTACCTCCGTGTCGACCTTTATGGAATTTATCGGCAATAACCCCAACGCGTTTCGTCTGCTTCTGCGCGAGCGTTCGGGCACATCGGCGGCGTTTCGTGCCGCCGTCGCGCGCGAAATTCAGCACTTCATCGCGGAACTTGCCGACTATCTTGAACTCGAAAACCATATGCCGCGTGCGTTTACCGAAGCACAGGCCGAGGCGATGGTGACGATTGTGTTCAGCGCGGGTGCCGAAGCGCTGGACGTCAGCATTGAACAACGCAAGCAGCTTGAAGAGCGGCTGGTATTGCAGCTCAGGATGATCTCCAAAGGCGCGTACTACTGGTATCGCCGTGAACAAGAGAAACTGGCACATCAAACCGAAGAGTGAAGGTGAGTAATGAAACAGTCAGGTCAGGATAAAGGGACGCTGTTGCTGGCATTGATCGCTGGCTTATCCATCAATGGTACGTTCGCCGCTATTTTTAGCTCCATCGTGCCGTTTTCGATTTTCCCGCTGATTGCGCTGGTGCTGACGGTGTACTGCCTGCATCAACGCTACCTGAACCGCACCATGCCGGTGGGGTTACCGGGGCTGGCCGCCGCCTGCTTTATTCTGGGCGTATTGCTTTACAGCACGGTGGTGCGCGCGGAGTATCCGGATATCGGCTCTAACTTCTTCCCTGCGGTACTGTCTGTTGCGCTGGTGTTCTGGATTGGCTCGCGCATGCGTAGCCGTAAGAGCCAGTTACCGGAGTAGATAAGGGTTTTGTAGGCCGGAT
>NZ_JBRIQR010000026.1:0-71386 GCF_052983755.1 Enterobacter sp. CFEC122
CGCACCCCTATCCGCAGCACTCGCATGCGAATAAGCGGATGCTTGAGCAGGTAAGGACGCTTGAAAACGTCGAGATACGTTCCCTCTATCAACTCTATCCCGATTTCAACATCGATATTGCCGCCGAACAGGAGGCGCTCTCCCGTGCCGATCTGATCGTCTGGCAGCATCCCATGCAGTGGTACAGCACGCCCCCGCTCCTGAAGCTGTGGATTGATAAAGTCTTCTCCCACGGCTGGGCGTATGGCCACAACGGCAATGCGCTAAAAGGGAAAAGCCTGATGTGGGCGGTCACCACGGGTGGAGGGGAAAGCCACTTTGATATTGGTTCCTTCCCGGGGTTTGAGGTTCTGGCACAGCCGCTGCAAGCGACCGCACTTTATTGCGGGCTGAACTGGCTCCCGCCTTTTGCGATGCACTGCACTTTTGTCTGCGACGATGAAACGCTGCAGGCGCAGGCGCGCCATTATAAACAACGCTTACTTGAGTGGCAGGAGGCGCACCATGGATAGCCATACGCTGATACAGGCGCTGATATACCTCGGCGCGGCGGCGCTGATTGTGCCCGTGGCGGTTCGCCTGGGACTGGGCTCTGTTCTCGGCTATCTGATTGCGGGCTGCGTCATTGGGCCGTGGGGCTTTCGACTGGTGACGGATGCAGAGGCAATCCTCCATTTCGCTGAAATCGGCGTTGTGCTGATGCTCTTTGTGATTGGTCTGGAACTCGATCCGCAGCGCCTGTGGAAGCTTCGCGCCTCGGTGTTTGGCGGCGGGGCGCTGCAGATGGTGGCCTGCGGCCTGCTGCTGGGTGGGTTCTGCATCCTGCTGGGCATGGACTGGAAAGTGGCAGAGCTTATCGGCATGACGCTGGCACTCTCCTCGACCGCCATTGCCATGCAGGCCATGAACGAGCGCAATCTGACGGTCTCCCAGATGGGACGCAGCGCGTTCTCGGTGCTGCTGTTCCAGGACATTGCCGCTATCCCGCTGGTGGCGATGATCCCACTGCTGGCGGCCAGCGGTTCCGCCACGACGCTGGGGGCGTTTGCGCTGTCGGCATTAAAAGTGGTGGGGGCGCTGGCGCTGGTGGTGCTGCTTGGTCGCTACGTCACCCGTCCGCTGCTGCGGTTCGTTGCCCGCTCGGGCCTTCGCGAAGTGTTCAGCGCCGTGGCGCTCTTCCTGGTGTTTGGCTTTGGTTTGCTGCTGGAGGAAGCCGGGCTGTCGATGGCGATGGGGGCGTTCCTGGCCGGCGTTCTGCTGGCGAGTTCCGAATACCGTCACGCGCTGGAAAGCGATATCGAGCCGTTTAAAGGCTTGCTGCTGGGGCTGTTTTTCATCGGCGTGGGGATGTCCGTCGACTTCGGCACGCTGGTGACGCACCCGCTGCGGATCGTCATCCTGCTGGTTGGCTTCCTGATCATTAAAATGGCGATGCTGTGGCTGATTGCGCGTCCGCTGAAGGTGCCGAATAAGCAGCGCAGCTGGTTTGCGGTTCTGCTGGGGCAGGGGAGCGAATTTGCGTTTGTGGTCTTTGGCGCAGCACAGATGGCAAACGTCCTCGACCCAGAATGGGCGAAAGCGCTGACGCTCGCGGTCGCGCTTTCGATGGCCGCGACGCCTATTCTGCTGGTGGTGCTGACGCGTCTGGAAAAATCGGGTAGCGAGCAGGAGCGCGAAGCCGATGAAATTGACGAAGAGCAGCCGCGCGTCATTATTGCCGGATTTGGCCGCTACGGGCAGATCGTTGGCCGTCTGCTGCTGTCCAGCGGAGTGAAAATGGTTATCCTCGATCACGACCCCGACCATGTCGATACCCTGCGAAAATTTGATATGAAGGTGTTTTACGGCGACGCGACCCGCGTCGATCTGCTGGAATCTGCCGGGGCGGCAAACGCGGAGGTGTTGATTAACGCCATTGACGATCCGGAGACCAGCATGCAGATGGTGGAAATGGCGAAAGAACATTTCCCGAATCTGACCATCATTTCCCGCGCCCGCGATGTGGATCACTATATCCGGCTGCGGCAGGCGGGGGTAGAAGCACCGGAGCGTGAAACCTTTGAAGGTGCGCTGAAATCTGGCCGCATGGCGCTGGAAAATCTGGGGCTCGGCGCGTACGAAGCGCGCGAGCGTGCGGACCTGTTCCGTCGCTTTAATACTGAGATGGTGGAAGAGATGGCGGCGATGGCCGGGAGTACGGCCACCGAGCGTGCGGCGGTGTTTAAACGCACCAGCGCGATGCTGACGGAAATCATTAACGAGGACCGTAATCACCTGTCGCTGATCCAGCGTCACGGCTGGCAGGGAACGGAAGAGGGCAAGCATACCGGGGATCCGGCTGACGAACCGGAGAGTAAACCTTCCGCGTGAAGTGGAGTTGCCAGCAATAATAAAAAATTTCTTTATCTTTACCCTGCCGCCAGTCGACGAAAGATTAAGCTTTCCGTATAGTGGCGGCAATTTTTTGCATCCGGGAAATTTTCAATGATCAGTCTGATTGCAGCGCTGGCGGTGGACCGCGTTATCGGTATGGAAAATGCCATGCCGTGGAACCTGCCTGCCGATCTCGCATGGTTTAAACGTACTACGTTAAACAAGCCGGTAGTGATGGGCCGCCTGACCTGGGAGTCGATTGGTCGTCCATTGCCGGGTCGTAAAAATATCGTTATCAGCAGCCAGCCGGGCACTGACGATCGCGTCGAATGGGTAAAATCAGTCGACGAGGCGATTGCTGCATGCGGCAATGCCGAAGAGATCATGGTGATTGGCGGCGGGCGCGTGTACGAGCAGTTCCTGCCAAAAGCGCAGAAGCTGTATCTGACCCACATTGATGCGGAAGTGGAAGGGGATACCCATTTCCCTGACTACGATCCGGACGAGTGGGAATCGGTGTTCAGTGAATTCCACGACGCGGATGCACAGAACTCCCACAGCTACTGCTTCGAGATTCTGGAACGTCGTTAAGTGATTTTTTCCCTCTCCCGGCCGGGAGAGGGAAGTGCATATCAGGAGGCAACCGCCTCGTCTTCCCCTAAGTCCAGCTGTCGGTTGGACGGCTGAACAAAGTAAGTTTTATCTTCCCAGCGTAAGCAGGTTAACTCTCCGCCCCAGCAGCATCCGGTATCCAGACCGTAGATCCCTTCCGGCGTTCCTTTTCCTTCCAGTGCAGCCCAGTGACCAAATACCACGTTGTACTCACTTGTCACCGGCCCCGGAATGGCAAACCACGGTTTGAGCGGAGCGGGCGCGCTCTCCGGCGTCTCTTTGGAATACATGTCCAGCTGTCCGTTCGGGAAGCAGAAACGCATGCGGGTGAAGGCGTTGGTAATAAAGCGCAGACGCGCCAGACCGCTGAGATCCTCGCTCCAGTGGTTCGGCATATCGCCGTACATGGCATCGAGGAAGAAAGGATAGGAGTCGCTCGCCAGCACCGCCTCAACGTCGCGCGCACAGGTTTTCGCCGTCTCAAGATCCCATTGTGGCGTGATCCCGGCATGCGCCATGACCAGCTTTTTCTCTTCGTCGACCTGCAGCAGCGGCTGACGGCGCAGCCAGTTAATCAGATCGTCGGCATCCGGCGCATCCAGCAGCGGGGTGAGGCGATCTTTAGGCTTGTTGCGGCTGATCCCGGCGAACACCGCCAGCAGATGCAGATCGTGATTGCCCAGCACCATGCGCACGCTGTCGTCTAGCGATTTGACGAAACGTAATACTTCAAGGGAGCCGGGGCCACGCGCGACTAAATCGCCCGTCAGCCAGAGTGTGTCCTGTCCTGGCGTAAAGTCGACCTGTTTTAATAATGCGATCAGTTCATCGTAGCAACCGTGAACGTCGCCAATCAGATATGTAGACATTAGATTAATGAATGAGTGTGGTTACGGCGAGACGGAACACAGGAATGGCAACGCGGAAATCATTACCATCGACGTCGACCATTTCATAATGGCCTTGCATGGTACCCATCGGCGTTTCAATCACCGCGCCGCTGGTGTACTGGTACTCTTCGCCAGGGGCGATATGAGGCTGTTCACCGACCACACCTTCCCCCTGGACTTCGATTTCGCGGCCATTGCCGTTGGTGATAAGCCAGTAGCGACCGCGCAGCTGCACGGGCGTCCGCCCCAGATTGCGAATGGTCACGGTGTAAGCAAAGACAAAACGTTCTTCATCCGGTGAGGACTGTGATTCAACATAAACGCTTTGTACATGGACACATACGCGGGGCGAATCAATCATGGCTTAACTCTCCTTCGGCGGCGCATTTTCGCTGATGTAATTAGCCAGCTTGCAGTATTGCTCTACGGAGATGTTCTCCGCACGCATTGCCGGGTCGATCCCAAGCTCAGCTAACACCTCAACGGTGAAGGAATTGCTGAGGCTGTTACGGATCGTTTTACGACGCTGGTTAAAGGCTTCAGTGGTAATGCGGCTCAGTACACGCAGATCTTTTACCGGGTACGGTTTCGTTTTGTGCGGCACAAGGCGCACAACCGCTGAATCCACTTTCGGTGGTGGTGTGAACGCTGACGGCGGTACTTCGAGTACCGGGATCACGTTGCAGTAATATTGCGCCATCACGCTTAAACGACCATACGCTTTACTATTCGGGCCTGCAACCAGGCGGTTAACCACCTCTTTTTGCAACATGAAGTGCATGTCGGCAATGGCATCAGTATAGCTAAAGAGGTGGAACATGAGCGGCGTGGAGATGTTATACGGCAGGTTGCCGAATACGCGCAGCGGCTGACCCATTTTTTCTGACAGTTCGCCGAAGTTCATGGTCATGGCGTCCTGCTGATAGATGGTCAGCTTCGGCCCGAGGAACGGGTGCGTTTGCAGGCGTGCGGCCAGATCGCGGTCCAGTTCGATGACGGTCAGTTCGTCGAGGCGTTCGCCTACCGGCTCGGTCAGCGCGGCAAGACCCGGGCCGATTTCGACCATCGCCTGGCCTTTTTGCGGATTAATAGCCGAGACAATGCTTTCGATCACGAACTGATCGTTTAGGAAGTTTTGCCCGAAACGTTTACGGGCTAAGTGGCCCTGATGGACTCGATTAGTCATTGAGTATTAACAATCATTTTGATGGCGAGATTAAGCGCCGTAATAAAACTGCCGACATCCGCCTTCCCCTGGCCTGCCAGATCCAGCGCAGTACCGTGGTCAACGGACGTTCGAATAAAGGGTAAACCGAGGGTGATATTCACGCCGCGGCCAAAGCCCTGGTATTTTAGCACGGGCAGGCCCTGATCGTGGTACATCGCGAGCACGGCGTCGGCATTATCCAGGTATTTCGGCTGGAAAAGGGTATCAGCAGGCAGCGGACCGCTGAGATTCATCCCCTTCGCCCGCATTTCGTTGAGTACCGGAATGATGGTGTCGATCTCTTCGGTACCCATGTGCCCGCCTTCGCCGGCGTGCGGATTCAGGCCGCAGACCAGCACATGCGGCTGCGGGATCCCAAATTTTGTCTGCAGATCGTGATGCAAAATCCCGATGATCTCGCGCAGGAGTTCAGGCGTGATCGCATCAGGAATCGCTTTGATCGGCAGATGGGTGGTCACCAGCGCAACGCGCATTTCTTCCGTCGCCAGCATCATCACCACTTTCGGACTGTGCGAGCGCTCTTCAAAGAACTCCGTATGCCCGGTAAACGGTATGCCCGCTTCGTTGATCACGCCTTTGTGGACGGGGCCGGTAATCAGGGCGGCAAATTCGCCCTTCAGGCAACCGTCGCAGGCGCGCGCAAGGGTTTCAACGACATAGTGGCCGTTTTCCGTGCTGAGCTGGCCGGGAATGACCGGCGTACGAAGGGGAACAGAAAGAAGGGTGAGGGTACCGGCTTGCTGCGGTGCAGGCTGTTGACCTTCAACGTAAGGGATGAGCGTTAAAGGCAGACCGAGCAGCGCTGCCCGGTCTTGTAACAGTGTTGCATCGGCGCAGACAACCAGTTCTACTGGCCAGCTGCGCTGGGCAAGCTGGACAACGAGGTCAGGCCCAATCCCGGCGGGTTCGCCGGGCGTGATAACAACACGATGCTGTTTCATTAGTTGCTCAGCACTTTCACGTAAGCACTGGCGCGTTGTTCCTGCATCCAGGTGGCTGCTTCTTCAGAGAACTTACGGTTAAACAGCATGCGGTAGGCTCTGTCTTTTTGTGCTGCATCCGTTTTATCAACGTTACGAGTGTCCATCAACTCGATCAGATGCCAGCCAAACGAAGAGTGGACCGGCGCGCTGATCTGGCCTTTGTTCAGCTTCATCAACGCGTCACGGAAGGCAGGATCGTAAATATCCGCCGCTGCCCAGCCCAGATCGCCACCCTGGTTAGCAGAGCCAGGATCCTGAGAGAACTCTTTTGCTGCTTTCGCAAACGAGGTTTTACCGCTCTTAATATCTGCCGCAATCTGTTCCAGCTTCGCACGCGCCTGATCGTCAGTCATGATTGGTGACGGCTTCAGCAGAATGTGGCGAGCGTGAACTTCGGTAACGGAGATATTTTGGCTCTGGCCGCGCAGATCGTTCACTTTCAGAATGTGGAAGCCCACGCCTGAACGGATTGGACCGACGATATCGCCTTTCTTAGCCGTGCTCAGTGCCTGAGCAAAGAGGGATGGCAGCTCCTGAATACGTCCCCAGCCCATCAGGCCGCCTTTCAGCGCCTGTTGGTCTGCGGAGTAGGTGATGGCCAGCTTGCCAAAGTCACCGCCGTTACGCGCCTGTTCGACAATTGAACGTGCCTGGCTTTCTGCTTCCGCAGCCTGATCGGACGTAGGGTTCTCTGGCAGTGGGATCAGAATGTGGCTCAGGTTCAGCTCTGTGCTTGCATCGTTCTGGTTACCCACCTGTTTTGCCAGCGCGTCCACTTCCTGAGGCAGGATAGTAACGCGGCGACGCACTTCGTTGTTACGCACTTCCGAAATCAGCATCTCTTTACGGATCTGGTTACGGTAGGTAGCGTAGCTGATGCCGTCATAGGCCAGACGGCTGCGCATCTGGTCTAAAGACATATTGTTCTGCTTTGCGATGTTAGCGATCGCCTGATCGAGCTGCTCGTCAGTAACCTTCACACCCATTTTCTGCCCCATCTGAAGAACGATCTGATCCATGATCAGGCGTTCCAGGATCTGGTGGCGCAGCGTAGCGTCATCCGGAAGCTGCTGACCCGCTTCGCCCGAATTGAGCTTCACCGATTTCATCAGACCGTCAACGTCACTTTCAAGCACGACGCCGTTGTTAACCACAGCAGCGACTTTATCAACAACCTGGGGGGCCGCGAAGCTGGTATTCGCAACCATAGCGACACCGAGCAGCAGCGTTTTCCAGTTCTTCATACTTTTTCCATTTCAATTAACCGCAAAGCGGATTACGTTGCAAATCAAGCACATTACAAGGAACTGCGGTAAGGCAGAATGTTCGAGCGCAGCATTTTCTGCGTACCCAGACCGTAGTTGGAACTCAGGCCGCGTAACTCGAAGTTAAAGCCAATCACGTTATCGTATTTGCTCTGATTGTTTTCCCAGCCGTTAAGCTTACGTTCGTAACCGACACGCAGCGCGTAGCAGCAGGAGTTATATTGCAGCCCCAACATCTGGTCAGCAGCTTTATTGGTGTTAGTGTCAAAGTAGTAAGCGCCTACGATTGACCAACGGTCGGCGATAGGCCAACTCGCTGCCGCACCGACCTGAGAAATACCATCCGAATATTGCGGTGATTTCCAGTAGTTGATGCTGTTCTGGTCATTGCTTTTCGGTAGCGTTGCCTGAATGTATTCCGGGCTAGCGTAGCGATAGCTTACCTGAATCATGCGATCTTCATCACGACGATACTCTATGGCGGCACTACTGTTAGCAACGTTGTCGAGACGCGTGTCATATTGCACGCCGCCACGCAGGCCCCAACGGTCAGTCATACGCCAGTAGGTATCTCCCGCCCAAACTATCGATCCCGTTTTGTTGTCTTTCTCCCACTGAATATTGTCATCGCCCGTGCGAGACTCTGTGAAGTAGTAGATTTGACCCACAGAAACGTTAAAACGTTCAACGGCTGCATCATCATAAACACGTGTTGTGACGCCGGTCGTTAACTGGTTCGCTGAGGCGATACGGTCCAGACCACCGTAAGTACGGTCACGGAACAGACCACTATAGTCAGACTGCAGTAAAGAGGAGTCGTAGTTCTGAATATTGCTCTGGTCGCGGTATGGCACGTACAAATACTGCATCCGCGGTTCAAGCGTCTGGGTATAACCATCCGCCAGCAGGGCCATATCACGCTCGAAAATCAGCTTGCCGTCCATTTTAAACTGAGGGAGCGTTCGGTTGACCGACTCTTCCAGATGCGCACTGTTAGTTGAGTTGTAATTATCAAGATTTTTTTGCTGATAGTGAGTCGCCATCAGCTTGGCTTCGGTATTCAGGCTTGCCCAGTCGTTAGACCACGGCAGATTGATCGTCGGCTCAAGGTGAACACGCGTGGCTTCAGGCATGTCCGAATCCGTGTTAACGAAATGCACTGCCTGAGCGTAAATCCGGGTGTCGAATGGACCTACGTCATTCTGGTACCAGTTGACGTCCAGCTGTGGCTCAGCACCATAGGTAGGCGTGGACTGGTCAGAAAACACCTGGAATTTCTTGGTCGAGACGGTTGCATCAAAATTCTGCACCGCATAGCCTACGCTGAATTTCTGCGTGGCATAGCCATCAGTACTCGAGCCGTATTTGGACGAAAAGTCATTAAAATAAGCCGAATCGCTGACTTTGGTGTAATCAACATTAAAGCGCCACACCTGATCCATCACCCCGGAATGCTGCCAGTAGTACAGCCAGCGGTGACGGTTATCACCAGAAACGTTTCTGGCGTCGTCCTTGTAAACGTTATCCGACGGCAGATAATCCAGCTCCATCAGACCCGCACCTGCCTGAGTCAGATAGCGGAACTCGTTCTCCCACATGACGTTACCGCGCTTGTGGATATAGTGCGGCGTGATCGTCGCATCCATGTTAGGCGCGATGTTCCAGTAATACGGCAGGTAGAACTCAAAGTAGTTCGTGGTGCTGTATTTGGCATTCGGGATCAGGAAACCGGAGCGACGTTTGTCACCCACCGGAAGCTGCAGATAAGGGCTGTAGAATATGGGGACCGGACCCACCTTGAAGCGGGCGTTCCAGATCTCTGCGACCTGCTCTTCGCGGTCATGGATAACTTCGCTCCCGACCACGCTCCAGGTATTTGAACCCGGCAGACACGACGTGAACGTGCCATTTTCCAGGATCGTATAGCGGTTTTCACCGCGCTGTTTCATCAGGTCCGCGTCACCGCGCCCCTGGCGACCCACCATCTGGTAATCACCTTTCCAGACGTTAGTGTCTTTGGTATTCAGGTTTGACCAGGCTTTCGGACCTTTCAGGATGACCTGATTGTCGTCATAGTGCACATTACCCAGCGCATCCACCGTTCGTACCGGCTCGGCCGCACCTTCCGGCTGCTTCTGGTGCAACTGCACTTCATCTGCCTGCAGGCGGCTATTGCCCTGGTTAATATCGACATTGCCTGTAAAGGTGGCATTGTCAGGGTAAGTCCCTTTTGAACTGTCGGCAGTAATGGTTACCGGCAAGCTATTGGTATCGCCACTCACCAGTGGGCGATTATAACTTGGGACGCCAAGCATGCACTGCGAGGCGAGATCGGCCGCCAGCCCCTGTTGACTGTACAGGGCGGTGCCAATCATTGTGGCCAGGAGGGTGGGGATACGTTTTTTCATACGTTGTATTTTATTGTTCCGTCATCAGTGGCTACGGCTTACAAACGCTCAGAGACTATCTTACTCATCTGCGCAGTACCAGCGTTAATCCTGCCCGTTTGCGTGCCAGAGTGTTAGGCTCGCTATCGAATGACGAGTATGATAAAGCAAATTATAGGCGATGTCCTTCAATTGACCGTGACTTGAACACAGTGATGATGACGTTGCGTCGGCCAGGAATATGACTATCCGGGGAGTATATGCAGTATTGGGGTAAAATAATCGGCGTTGCGTTCGCCATCATCATGGGTGCCGGGTTCTGGGGAATAGTGCTGGGGCTTATTATTGGCCATATGTTTGATAAGGCGCGCAGCCGTAAAATGGCCTGGTTTGCCAACCAGCGCGAGCGCCAGTCACTCTTTTTCTCCACCACTTTTGAGGTGATGGGGCATTTAACCAAATCCAAAGGGCGCGTCACGGAAGCCGATATTCAGATTGCCAGCGTCTTTATGGATCGCATGAATCTGCACGGTGACTCCCGCCTGGAGGCGCAAAATGCGTTTCGCATCGGGAAATCCGATAACTACCCGCTTCGCGAAAAAATGCGCCAGTTCCGCAGCATCTGCTTCGGCCGTTTTGATTTAATTCGGATGTTTCTGGAAATTCAGATTCAGGCGGCCTTCGCCGACGGCTCGCTTCACCCTAACGAACGCGATGTTTTATACGTGATTGCGGAAGAGCTGGGTATCTCCCGTATGCAGTTCGATCAGTTCCTGCGCATGATGCAGGGTGGCGCGCAGTTTGGCGGCGGGTATCACCAGCAGTCTTCTGGCGGTGCCTGGCAGCAGGCGCAGCGTGGTCCGACGCTGGAAGATGCCTGCAACGTGCTTGGCGTAAAACCCTCTGACGATCAGACCACCATCAAACGTGCCTATCGTAAGCTCATGAGCGAGCACCATCCAGACAAGCTCGTTGCAAAAGGCTTACCGCCTGAAATGATGGAGATGGCGAAGCAAAAAGCGCAGGAAATTCAGAAAGCGTACGAGCTGATTAAAGAGAAGAAAGGCTTCAAATAAGCCCCTTTTTAGAATGATGAAGGGCCTGACGGCATGAGCTGCCAGGCCCTTTATACAGCGTTACCAGCTGTAGCGTACGTTCAGGCTACCGTTTACATCGCTGTAATCATTATCACCTTTCTGTCCGGAGACCTGGGCAATAACGCTCCATTGTTTGCTCACATTTGCCTGAATACCCGCTTTCAGCTCCGCACGATCGGCAGGAAGGTCCTGTTTGATCTGTGTGTCACCAAAGTTGACTGCCGTGTCTTCAGAGGTATGCAGCCAGTTGGCCTCCGCAAACGGCTGGATAACCGCGTCGTTCGACTTATTCATCTTGCTGTCAATGCGCAGGCCTAAACGGGTGGTCCAGCTTTCGCCGTTTTGCCCATCAATCGTCGTGCCGCTGCTGTCTTTGATGTCATCCGCACTGTAATCCTGCCAGACGACCTGTGCCTGCGGCGTTAGGCTCAGCGTGTTGTCGCCGAGTGCGATATCGTAGCGGTAGCCTGTTTCCAGCGAAACGGCGTTGGCGTTTGAATCGTAATCCGTTGAGCCAACGTCACCGTTATCTACGCTGTTGTGGTACATCCCATACTGATACCAACTGTCGACATAAAAACCCTGATGCTGTCGGGCATCGGCAAACCATGTTGCATAGACTCCGAGGTTATAGCCATCGACTTTACCGTCAGCGCTAAAGCGACTGCCGTCAGCACCTTTATTGCCAGTGCTGTCGCTGCTGGCGTTGATATAGCTACCCATAACCCCGACCACCAGGCTTTGTTCGCCGTTGTTCCAGGCGGCAACATCGCCCCCAATCTGGAACTGGGAGTAGTTGCTGTCGATATCAATATTGCTCTCTGCCGCAGTAGACTGGTTCTTACCTGCTTTGAAACGCGCCCATGTCGTGCCGTTTTCCGATTTGAACTGACTGCCTTCTCGGTCTGACAGGGTCTGCATTTGCAGATCGCGAGCCAGCCACTGGTTGCTGAGGTATGAACCGATATCGGCACGATACTGAGGCGTTACGTCGCCATTATCACTCGTGGCCTGGGAACGAAGATACCAGTCCCCTGAGTCCTGATACAGGCGGTATTCGTAGGCGTTAATCTGGACCTGATTACCCTGAACAAAGGTACCGTTTGATGCACCGCCAACCTGAATCACTTCAATACCGTTTTGGGTCAGTGCGCCCTGACCGCCAACGTTGTTAATGTACAGGGTGGTGTTCCCGGACGTATTCCCCGTAATGTTAAGCATATCGGTTGGAGACGTGTCGTCGCCTAACTGCGTATTTAGCGTCACAGAACCCTGGTTGCTGGTGTAATCGCCGTTTACGATCAGCGTGTTGCCGGTCGTCGCACCATTGGTTCCCTCAATATTGCCGCTGACAATGCTGCCTGCGTTGCTCAGATCACCATTGATCGTTAGCGTGTCGTTGAACTGAACGGTGCCCTTGCTATTAACATTGCCGTTCACCACACCGTTGGAACCGCCAAACGTGGCGCCTGCCGCGACATTCACGGCCTGCTCGCTGTTTTGTACGCCGATAACGCCAGCCTCGTCCAGCCAGAGCGTGCCCTGGTTCACATCCGTTGTGCCGCTGTAACTGTTTGCGGCATTAAGGATCAGCGTACCTTGCCCCTCTTTGGTCAGCGATTTTCCGTCCCATCCGGTCGTGGCTTCGGCGTTTTGATCGACAAGCGCCGTGCTCAGCGTAAAGCTGCCGTCAGGATTGTTCAGAGTGAATGTGCCGTGAGCCGCTGTTGCCGCTGGGTTCTGGCTGGCATACCAGGTTAATGACGGTGTCAGGACGTAATTGGTCAAGTCGGCGGGATCAATGGTGCCGCTAAAGGTGATGAAGTCAACGGAGCCAGATGCCATGCCCGCGACGGTGAGGTTGGTAAAATTGCCATTGATTGCATTTTCAGCGTCAATCACCGTGAAGGCGCTATCCGCGGAAAGCGTGCTGGCACTACCGTAACCTGTAATATTCAGTGTGCCATCAAGCGTCGCATTCTGAGCGACAATAGGCGCACTGGTCGCGTTTGCGTCAAGATAGACATCAGTTTGGCTGTTAGCCCGAAGGGTGAGATTACCGACATTGAGTGTACCAGTACTGCCGTTTTCATCGCCGAGTGTGATGCGTCCGCTGCTGGTAAGATTACCGACGCTGGAATCGGCCGTCAGCAGCCATTGGCTGTTCGCATCCAGCGTCATGCTGACGTTATCACCGCTGGCCTTAACGGCGCCGGACAGCTTGCTGTTTTCAGCGCGAAGGGTGACTGCATCAGTGGTATTGGCCACGGTGAGCAGATTGTCTGCGTTCATCGTTTGCACATTCTTCACGTTAATATCGGCAGATCCGGAATCCACCGCAAAAGCACTTCCTCCTGACGCGGTTGCCGTAATGCTCCCTCCGTCAATCGTAGCGACATTTTTTCCACCGCTGAACGAGAAGGCGACATTGCTACCGGAAACGTTGCTGTGGGTGACGGTCGCGCTGCTGGCGCTTTCTAAGGCAATGGCAGCAGATTGTTCGCTGGTGATATCTGTGCTGTTCGCCTCAAGGGCTCCACCGTGAGTCATCGCCACTGCCCGCGAATTTTCTCCGGACGCGATCGTTGAACCGTTATTCAGTACGAATGTGCTCTTTGCCCCGTCAGAGGATATTGCGTCAGCATTTTTCCCATGAGTGACGATATGAGTGTCAGTGAGTTCTGCGCGTCCGGTATTCATTATGCCAACTGACTGCTCACCGTAAGTTTCAACGTGGGATGCCGCTAAATTAAATGTGTTGGTATAGTTTTGAATACCAAAGCTCTGGCTTCCGGTAGTGGTAATCGTGACGTTTGAGCCGGTCAATTCACCGTCGTTATATATACCTGCATTACCAAAATCTCCCGTGGTGTTTATATTCACATTGTCTAATGAAAGGGTGGCATATCGGTTAACAATAGCCCGAGCCATGCCATACCCGGAAGTCGTAATGGTCGCGTTTTTTATCGTCAGGTCTGCGCCATTCAATATCTCAACACCATAAGAACCCTCTCCCGTCGCCGTATAGCTCCCCCCGTCAATGGTGCCTTTTGCATTAGAGCTAAACAATACGGCAGAGGCGATCTCGCCTTCCGTCGAAACGGTAAGGTTGTTCAACATGGCTTCTGAGTTATCACCGACAATGGTTATCGCATGACTGCCTTCCCCGGAAGTGCGGATTGTGGATCCCGAATCATCGAGCGTGATTTTCGCTCCATTCGACACGGATAGCCCCATGCCTGCATCCCCGGTTGTGGATATCGTTAAGGCGCCGTTATCGGTGACGATGACATCAGAGCCAGAGGCGGATACCGCCGAGGTATTAGGGCTCGTCGTTGAATATTCACCACTGATGGTATTACTACCCGGGACTGCAACAAACGTCGTGTCACTGGCGTGTGCGGTACCCACAACACCTGTCAAGATAAACGTTGCGATCGCGCTTCCGGCGCGTACGCAGGATTTGACTTTGCTGTCCCCTTTTGAAAACTCCGAGGCAACGATGTACATATTTCTGGCGCAATTCCAGACGATGTTATACGAACGGTTCATACACTTCCTTGTGAATCAATGAGTAAACTAAGTGTGGCTGTTGAGTAGAAAAATAACTCCGTTTGGATAGGGTAGAGTTAGTATTTCCTTAAAATGAGCTGGATTATCAGTAATAAATTGCATCGTGTTCAATTTAATATTTTTTAATCCAAACCTTAGTCTTTCTAAAAATACTGAGTGTTATTTAAGGAAGAGATAATTATCGTGAATGAACTTGGGCGGGTTTTCAGATGAGCAGGGGAGATATATATGCTGTGTGAATATTTACCGTCGACAGTGAGCTGGCAGTAAATATTCACATCAGGAATTTAAAAATCGACCGGGGCTTTAAACGTCATCGCGTTACCGAAGGCCGGATGGGTGATGGTAAGCGTCTGCGCGTGCAGCTGCAGACGTGGCGCTAAGGCCAGCGCTTCAGGCGGCGCGTAAAAGCGGTCGCCCAGAATCGGATGACCCAGCGCAAGCATATGCACGCGCAGCTGGTGTGAACGTCCGGTAATCGGCTTAAGCAGGACGCGCGCGGTATTATCCGGCGCGTACTCAAGCACTTCATACTCAGTTTGCGCGGCTTTACCGGTTTCATAACACACCTTCTGCTTTGGCCGATTCGGCCAGTCGCAGATCAGCGGTAAATCCACCAGCCCTTCCGCCTGCGCCGGGTGACCCCAGACGCGGGCGACATACTGCTTCTTCGGCTCGCGCTCGCGGAACTGGCGCTTCAGCTCGCGTTCTGCCGCTTTGTTCAGCGCCACCACAATCACGCCGCTGGTCGCCATGTCCAGGCGATGGACCGACTCCGCCTGAGGATAATCGCGCTGAATGCGCGTCATCACGCTGTCTTTGTGCTCATCCAGACGACCCGGCACAGACAACAGCCCGCTGGGCTTGTTGACCACCATAATGTGTTCATCCTGATACAGAATGACCAGCCAGGGATCCTGTGGCGGATTGTACGGCTCCATCACCATCTTGCGCTCCGTTTACTGATGCGTCACAACGATAAGACGCAGGGCATCCAGACGCCAGCTTGCCTGATCCAGGCTTTCCAGCACCTGCTGACGGTTGCTTTCAATCGCCGCCAGCTCGTCGTCACGAATGTTCGGGTTCACGGCCTTCAACGCCTCCAGACGCGACAGCTCTGCAGACAGTTTCTCGTCGGCTTCACTGCGCGCGGCGTCAATCAGCGCTCTGGCCGCTTTTTCAATCTGGGTTTCACCCTGCTGGAGAATGGCATGCACGTCCTGCTGCACCGCATTGACCAGCTTGCTGCCGGTATGGCGGTTCACCGCGCTCAGCTGGCGGTTGAAGCTCTCAAATTCAACCTGTCCTGCGAGGTTCGTGCCGTTTTTATCCAGCAGCAGACGCACCGGCGTTGGTGGCAGGAAGCGGTTGAGCTGCAGCTGTTTCGGCGCCTGCGCTTCCACAACGTAGATCAGCTCCAGCAGCAGCGTGCCTACGGGCAGCGCCTTGTTTTTCAACAGGGAGATGGTGCTGCTGCCGGTATCGCCAGAGAGGATCAGATCCAGCCCGTTACGGATCAGCGGGTGTTCCCAGGTGATGAACTGGGCATCTTCGCGGGACAGCGCCACATCACGCTCGAAGGTGATGGTGCAGCCATCTTCCGGAAGGCCCGGGAAATCTGGCACCAGCATGTGATCGGACGGGGTCAGGACAATCAGGTTCTCGCCGCGGTCGTCCTGGTTAATGCCCACGATGTCGAACAGGTTCATGGAGAAGCTGATGAGGCTGGTGTCATCATCCTGCTCTTCAATGCTCTCAGCCAGCGCCTGCGCTTTTTCCCCGCCGTTGGAGTGGATCTCCAGCAGGCGGTCGCGGCCTTGTTCAAGCTGCGCTTTCAGCGCGTCGTGCTTCTCGCGGCAGGACTTAATCAGATCGTCAAAGCCGTCGGTGTTTTCCGGCGCGGCCAGATAGCCGATCAGATCGCCGTGCACCTGATCGTAAATAGTGCGGCCCGTCGGGCAGGTATGTTCAAACGCATCCAGACCTTCGTGGAACCAGCGCACCAGCACGGACTGGGCCGTTTTTTCCAGATACGGCACGTGGATCTGAATATCGTGCGCCTGACCGATACGATCCAGACGACCAATACGCTGCTCCAGCAGATCCGGGTTGAACGGCAGATCGAACATCACCAGGTTGCTGGCGAACTGGAAGTTACGGCCTTCAGAACCGATTTCAGAGCAGAGCATAACCTGAGCGCCGCTGTCCTCTTCGGCAAACCACGCCGCGGCGCGGTCGCGTTCAACGATGGACATGCCTTCGTGGAACACGGCGGCGCGAATGCCTTCGCGCTCGCGCAGGACCTGCTCCAGCTGCAGCGCGGTGGCCGCCTTGGCGCAGATCACCAGCACCTTCTGGGAGCGGTGCGCGGTCAGGTAGCCCATCAGCCACTCTACGCGCGGATCGAAGTTCCACCAGGTGCCGGTATCGCCTTCAAATTCCTGGTAGATTTGTTCCGGGTAGAGCATGTCGCGGGCGCGCTCTTCCTGCGTTTTGCGCGCGCCCATGATGCCGGAAACTTTAATTGCCGTCTGATACTGCGTCGGCAGCGGCAGCTTAATGGTATGCAGTTCGCGTTTCGGGAACCCTTTCACACCGTTACGGGTGTTACGGAACAGGACGCGACTGGTGCCGTGGCGATCCATCAGCATGTCGATCAGCTCTTTACGCGCGGATTCCGCGTTGTCGCTGTCGCTGTTAGCGGCCTGCAGCAGCGGCTCGATATCCTGCTCGCCAATCAGATCGCTCAGGGTGTTGAGTTCGTCATCAGAAAGACGCTTGCCCGCCAGCAGCAGCGCGACGGCATCCGCAACCGGACGGTAGTTATTCTGTTCTTCCACAAACTGCCCGAAGTCGTGGAAACGGTTTGGATCGAGCAGGCGCAGACGGGCGAAGTGGCTTTCCAGACCCAGCTGTTCCGGCGTAGCGGTCAACAGCAGGACGCCAGGCACGCGCTCGGCAAGCTGCTCGATAGCCATATATTCGCGGCTCGGCGCGTCTTCGCTCCAGACCAGGTGGTGCGCTTCGTCGACGACCATCAGGTCCCACTCGGCATCGCACAGATGCTCAAGACGCTGCTTGCTGCGGCGCACGAAGTCGAGAGAACAAATCACCAGCTGTTCGGTTTCAAACGGGTTGTCCGCATCGTGCTGGGCTTCGGCGTAGCGTTCGTCATCGAACAGAGAGAAGCGCAGGTTAAAGCGGCGCAGCATCTCAACCAGCCACTGGTGCTGTAAGGTTTCTGGCACCACAATCAGCACGCGCTCGGCAGCGCCGGAAAGCAGCTGTTGGTGCAGGATCATGCCCGCCTCGATGGTTTTACCCAGGCCCACTTCATCTGCCAGCAGCACGCGCGGCGCATGGCGACGGCCCACGTCATGGGCGATGTTCAGCTGGTGGGGGATCAGGCTGGTGCGCTGGCCGCGCAGGCCGCTCCAGGGCATGCGGTACTGTTCACTCTGGAACTTACGCGCGCGATAGCGCAGGGAGAAGCGATCCATACGGTCGATTTGCCCGGCAAACAGGCGGTCCTGCGGCTTGCTGAACACCAGCTTGCTGTCGAGCAGCACTTCGCGCAGGATGACATTGGCCTCGTCGGTGTCCAGGCGAGTGCCGATGTAGGCGAGCAGTCCATTCTCTTCTTTTACGTCTTCAATCTTGAGCTGCCAGCCGTCGTGGCTGGTCACGGTGTCACCCGGATTAAACATCACGCGGGTTACAGGGGAGTCATTGCGGGCGTACAGGCGGTTTTCACCGGTGGCAGGGAAGAGGAGGGTAACCATGCGCGCATCAACGGCAACGACGGTTCCTAATCCAAGTTCGCTTTCTGTATCGCTGATCCAGCGTTGACCAAGTGTAAAAGGCATAGTTGTTCGGCTCTAATCTTTAATTGCAGGCAATAGTTCGACCACCGTCAAAAAAGACGGTCATCGAAAAATGGGTCCGGGAATGGAAAGGGCGCTATGGTACTGGATGGCAGCCATTTCGTCACGCGTCAAAATAGGCCAAGTTGCCCTGTCACTAGTGTAGCAAAATCATCGTCGATGAAGGGCAAAATTCCGTCGGCAACCGGCTGAAGCTGACGCGTCAGATAGTGTTCATAATCCAGAGGCGAGTGCTGATAATCCACCGGTTCCGGACCGTTTATCGTCCAGACGTATTTGATGGTTCCCCGATTCTGATACTGCGGCGCGCGGCCACGGCGGACGTTTTCTTCGTCCGCGAGGCGCGCGGCGCGAACGTGCGGAGGAACGTTACGCTGGTACTCCGCGAGCGGGCGGCGCAGGCGTTTGCGATACACCAGCTGCGCGTCAAGTTCGCCTGCCATCAGGCTGGCTATCGTCTCGCGCACGTAGTCCTGATACGGCTCATTGCGAAATATCCGCAGATAGAGCGTTTGCTGGAACTGCTGGGCCAGCGGCGTCCAGTCGGTACGCACTGTCTCGAGCCCTTTAAACACCATCCGCTGCGCGTCGCCTTCCTGAATCAGCCCGGCATAGCGCTTCTTGCTGCCCTGATCGGTACCGCGGATGGTGGGCATTAAGAAGCGGGCAAAATGGGTTTCAAATTCCAGCTCCAGCGCGCTGGTTAAGCGCGCTTTCTGCAGATGTTCCTGCCACCAGTCGTTCACGAAGGCAACCAGCGCTTTGCCGATTTGCGCGGCATCGTCTTCGGAATGCGCACCCTTAAGCCATACAAAGGTGGAGTCCGTGTCGCCGTAGATGACGTCATAGCCCCGGGATTCAATCAGCGCTTTAGTCTGACGCATGATCTCGTGCCCACGCATGGTGATCGAGGAGGCCAGCCGCGGGTCGAAGAAGCGACAGGCGCTGGTGCCCAGCACCCCGTAGAAGGCGTTCATGATGATTTTCAGCGCCTGAGAAAGGGGCTTGTTGCCGTGGCGCTTGGCCTCATCGCGGCCGTGCCAGATGTTGCCCACGATGTCGGGCAGGCAGTGTTTTTCCCGCGAGAAGCGTGCGCCGAGGAAGCCTTCGGTGCTGTGTTCATCATCCGGCTGGGCCAGCCCCTCAACCAGCCCGACGGGATCGATCAGGAAGGTGCGAATTATCGACGGGTAGAGGCTTTTGTAGTCCAGGACCAGAACGGAGTCATACAGTCCTGGTCGGGAATCCATGACGTAGCCGCCGGGGCTGGCCTGCGGCGGCACGTCCCCGAGGTTGGGGGCAACGTATCCTGCCCGGTGCATTCGGGGAAAATAGAGGTGGCTAAAGGCCGCCACGGAGCCGCCGTGCCTGTCCGCCGCGAGTCCGTTCACCGTCGCGCGCTCCAGCAGGAAGGGCATGATCTCGGTTTTGTGGAAAATCCGCGTGACCAGCTCACAGTCTTTCAGGTTATAGGTGGCGAGCGCGGGCTTGTCTTCGTTAAAGCGCCGGTCGATCTCGTCCATTCTGTCCCACGGGTTGTCGATGGATTTGCCTTCGCCAAGCAGCTCCTGCGCCACCGCTTCGAGGGCGAATGACGAGAAGTTCCAGAAGGCGGACTTGAGCGCCTCGATGCCGTCGATAATCAGGCGGCCGTTCGCCTGTGCGAAGAAAACGCCGTTCTTAAAACCGTGTTCGCGCCACTCAAGCTCGCTGTTGCCGCGTCCGAGCATCAGCGGGATGCGGTAACGCTCGGCGTGTTTTTGCAGCACACGCAGGTCGAACTGCACCACATTCCAGCCGATCAGAACGTCGGGATCGAAGTCGGCAAACCACTGGTTGAGCTTCTCCAGCAGCTGCGGCCGGCTGGTAACATACTCAAGCCGGAAATCCAGCGCGGAGGCATCACCATTCGGTGGCCCGAGCATATAGACAACCCGATCGCCGCAGCCTTCAAGTCCTATACAGTACAGTTCGCCGTGACGGGTGGTTTCGATATCCAGGGAGACCCACTTCAGCGGCGGGCGGTAGTGCGGGTTCGGCTTTAGCCGCGCGTTGATGAGACCGCCATTTTGCGGAGAACCATCGACCCAGACGGGCGCGGTAATAAACCGCTCCATCAGAAAGCGTTCGGGTGGGCGGATATCCGCTTCGTAGAGCGTCACGCCTGCTTCACGGAGCAGTTTTTCATAGCGCATCAGCTGACGATGGGCGCGACAGTAGAGGCCGTAAACCGGCTGACGGTGGAAATCTTTCAGTTCAAGCGGGGTAATGCGCCAGCCGTTTTCACCGCGCAGCAGCTGTTTCACTTTTTCGACGTGCGCTTCAGGAATAAAGGCCACGGATTCCTGCGGGGGCAGCGTAACGTATAGCGGACCGTTATCGGTTGCCAGCCAGAACGCGACCTCGGTGCCCTGAGGGGTATCCCGCCAGTGTCGGGTCAGTAAAAAGCCTTCTTGCGCCTGCGCCACGCCGTTATCCCATAAAACAAAACCAGGCCTGATTATAGCCTGGTTGAATGTTTTATGCTGGGGATATATACAGTTTATTGTCCGTAATAGGCCTTCGCGCCGTGCTTGCGCAGATAATGCTTATCGAGCAGGGTCTGCTGCATGTCCGGCAGCTGCGGCGCCAGCTGGCGGCAGAAGATCCCCATGTAGGCGACTTCCTCCAGCACGATGGCATTATGCACCGCATCTTCCGCGTTTTTACCCCAGGCAAACGGGCCGTGGGAGTGCACCAGCACGCCGGGCATTTGCGCCGCATCGATACCCTGTTTTTCGAAGGTTTCGACAATGACGTTGCCGGTTTCCCACTCATACTCGCCGTTGATCTCCGCATCGGTCATCAGACGCGTGCAGGGAATGGTGCCGTAAAAGTAGTCCGCGTGGGTGGTGCCGGTCGCCGGGATGGACTGGCCCGCCTGCGCCCAGATGGTGGCATGGCGTGAATGGGTATGCACGATACCGCCGATGGTTGGGAATGAGCGGTACAGCAGGCGGTGGGTTGGCGTATCGGAGGAGGGCTTTTTGTTCCCTTCCACCACTTCACCCGTTTCGATGCTGACCACCACCATATCGTCCGCCGTCATCACCGCGTAATCGACGCCGGAAGGCTTGATCACAAACACGCCTTTATCGCGGTCAACGGCGCTGACGTTGCCCCAGGTCAGGGTGACCAGATTATGTTTCGGCAGCGCCAGGTTGGCTTCGAGCACCTGGCGTTTGAGCTCTTCTAACATTGTTGTCTCCAGTGCCGGATGGCGCTTCGCTTATCCGGCCTACAGAACCGTAGGCCCGGTAAACGCGGTGCCACCGGGCATTCAGGGCTTAGCGTTTTGAACCGTAATAGACTTCGTTCCAGCGCAGCGCGTCTTTAAAGGCGGGCAGGCGGGTATCGTTATCAATGACGGTCAGCTCGATATCATGCAGCTCGGCGAACTGACGCATGTCGTTCAGATCCAGCGCGTGGCTGAAGACGGTATGGTGCGCGCCGCCGGCCAGGATCCAGGC
Source organism: Enterobacter sp. CFEC122 (assembly GCF_052983755.1). Lineage (NCBI taxonomy): Bacteria > Pseudomonadati > Pseudomonadota > Gammaproteobacteria > Enterobacterales > Enterobacteriaceae > Enterobacter > Enterobacter sp. CFEC122. The sequence continues at coordinate 21,802 of NZ_JBRIQR010000026.1, forward strand.
TTCTGACGCGGTCGGCAGATCCGGCTGTGCTTTCCACAGGGCGTTGGCGACCGGCAGTTTCGGCAGGGAGTGTGGCGTTTCAACCGCATCGACGCAGTTCACCAGCAGGCGGAAACGATCGCCCAGATCGATCAGGCTGGCGTTGATGGCCGGGCCCGTGCGGGTGTTGAAGATCAGACGCGCCGGATCGGCTTTACCGCCGATGCCGAGGTACTGCACGTCAAGGATCGGTTTTTCCTCTACCGCGATGGAAGGACACACTTCCAGCATGTGCGAGCCGAGCACCAGGCCATTGCCGTTTTCGAAGTGGTAGGTGTAATCCTCCATAAAGGAGGTGCCGCCCTGCAGACCGGTCGACATCACCTTCATGATGCGAAGCAGAGCGGCAGTTTTCCAGTCGCCTTCGCCCGCAAAGCCGTAGCCCTGCTGCATCAGGCGTTGTACTGCCAGACCCGGCAGCTGTTTCAGACCGTGGAGATCTTCAAAGGTGGTGGTAAAGGCGTGGAAACCGCCCTGTTCCAGGAAGCGCTTCATGCCCAGCTCAATGCGCGCCGCGTCCAGCACGTTCTGGCGCTTGTCGCCGTTGATTTGTGCCGCAGGCGTCAGGCGGTAGCTGCTTTCGTACTCGTCCACCAGCGCGCTCACGTCGCCATCGCTGATGTCATTTACCACCTGCACCAGATCGCCCACCGCCCAGGTATTCACGGAGAAGCCGAACTTGATCTGCGCGGCCACTTTATCGCCGTCGGTGACCGCCACTTCACGCATGTTGTCGCCGAAACGCACCACTTTCAGATGGCGGGTGTCCTGCTTAGAGACCGCCTGACGCATCCAGGCGCCGATACGCTGTTGCGCCTTGCCATCCTGCCAGTGGCCGGTGACCACCGCGTGCTGCTGACGCATACGCGCGCCGATGAAGCCGAACTCGCGGCCGCCGTGTGCGGTCTGGTTCAGGTTCATAAAGTCCATGTCGATGCTGTCCCACGGCAGGGAGGCGTTGAACTGGGTATGGAACTGCAGCAGCGGTTTGTTGAGGATAGACAGGCCGTTGATCCACATTTTTGCCGGTGAGAAGGTGTGCAGCCACACCACCAGACCGGCGCATTTATCGTCGTAGTTGGCGTCGCGGCAGATGTGGGTGATTTCGTCCGGCGTCGTGCCCAGCGGTTTCAGCACCAGTTTGCACGGCAGTTTGGCTTCCGCGTTCAGCGCGTTAACGACATGCTCCGCGTGTTTCGTTACCTGCTGCAGCGCTTCCGGTCCGTAAAGATGCTGGCTGCCAATCACAAACCACACTTCATAGTTATTAAAAATGGTCATCATCGTGTCCTTAATGGGTCAGGGTTGCCGTAGTGTCCGCGGTGCTTTTGGCCGGGGCGGCGACAGGGAGATAGTGAAGTTCGGCGCTTTTTGCCCATTGCTGGTAGCGCTGATAAAGCTGTTCAAAGCGTTGTGCCTGCTGGGCACGCGGCTGAAGGGTGTTTTCGACGGCACTCGCCATATGCTGCTGCGCGGTGGGGATATCCGCATGGACGCCAGCGGCTACGGCGGCGAAAATTGCCGCCCCCAGCGCGCAGCACTGATCGGAGGCCACAATCTGGAGCGGACGGTTCAGCACGTCGCAGCAGGCCTGCATGATCACCGGGTTTTTACGGGCGATGCCGCCCAGCGCCATCACGTTGTTCACGTCGATGCCCTGCTCGGTGAAGCACTCCATAATCGCGCGGGCGCCGAAGGCGGTGGCGGCAATCAGACCGCCGAACAGCGCAGGCGCGTCGGTCGCCAGGTTGAGGTCGGTAATCACCCCTTTCAGGCGCTGGTTGGCAAACGGCGTGCGGCGGCCGTTAAACCAGTCCAGCACCACCGGGAGGTGGTCGAGAGACGGATTTTTGGCCCAGGCGTCGGTAAGCTGCGGCAGGAGCTGCTTTTTGCTCTCGGCGATCTGGGTTTTCAGTTCAGGATGTGACGCCGCCAGCCGATCCAGCGGCCAGCCGAGCACGCGGCCAAACCAGGCGTAGATATCGCCAAACGCGGACTGACCGGCTTCGAGGCCGATAAAGTCTGGCACCACGCTGCCGTCAACCTGGCCGCAGATGCCTTTTACCGCGCGGTCGCCGACGGTGGATTTATCTGCCGTCAGGATGTCGCAGGTGGAGGTGCCGATCACTTTGACCAGCGTGTTTGGCTGCGCGCCCGCGCCCACGGCGCCCATATGGCAGTCAAACGCGCCGCCGGAGATAGCTACGTTCTGCGGCAGGCCGAGACGCGTCGCCCACTCTTCGCAGAGGGTGCCGACGGGAATATCGGCGGTGAAGGTGTCGGTAAACAGCGGGTATGACAGGCTCTTGTTGACGATCGGGTCGAGCTCATCAAAGAACGCGGCCGGAGGCAGACCGCCCCAGCTTTCATGCCACAGGGATTTATGCCCGGCGCTGCAGCGGCCGCGGCGGATATCCTGCGGGCGCGTGGTGCCGGAGAGCAGGGCGGGAACCCAGTCGCATAGCTCAATCCATGACGCCGCTGCCTGTGCGACAGACGCGTCCGCGCGGGTGACGTGCAGGATCTTGGCCCAGAACCACTCGCTGGAGTAAATCCCGCCGATATACCGTGAGTAGTCGGTTTTGCCCGGCTGATGGCATAAGCGGGTGATGGCTTCGGCCTCTTCCACGGCGGTATGGTCTTTCCACAGCACGAACATGGCGTTCGGGTTGTCGGCAAACTCAGGACGCAGCGCCAGCACGCGGCCTTCGGCATCCACAGGGGCAGGCGTAGAGCCGGTGCTGTCGACGCCAATCCCCACAACATCGGCCCGCTGGGCGTCGGTCAGGTCTGCCAGAACGGTTTTGATCGCCGCTTCCATCGACTCGATGTAGTCCCGCGGGTGGTGACGGAACTGGTTGTTTGGCGCATCGCAGTAGCGCCCCTCTTGCCAGCGCGGATACCACTCAACGCTGGTTGCTATCTCCTGGCCGGACGTACAGTCCACTGCCAGCGCGCGAACTGAATCGCTGCCAAAATCGAGGCCAATCGCAATTGCCATGGTGTTGCTCCATCGAAAAAACAGGTATGGAAGAACATTAGAGACTGGGGACAAAAGTCGTCAGGCAGGATCCGCTAATCTTATGGACTAAATTGCTGTTGCAACGGAAAGTGTGACGCCGTGCAAATATTCAATGTGGACATTTCTGCCGCACTTATAGACACTTTTGTTACTGGTTATCTGCCTGCTCTGGCGGAGAAATCAGGGGGAAAGGCTGAAACATGGCGGACGTAAAAGCGACGTGATGCTTTTTGGATCTTTTCGCGGGCCATTTTTAACCTGCATTTAGTGATATGGACAATTGGTTTCCTTCAGGACCCTTGGGAGAACTGAATCTATGGCCGAAACGCAGAACGATCCCCTGCTGCCGGGATACTCGTTTAACGCGCATCTTGTGGCGGGGTTGACCCCTATCGAGGCTGAGGGATATCTCGACTTTTACGTCGACCGACCGCTCGGGATGAAAGGGTATATCCTCAACCTGACCGTGCGGGGGGAAGGGATCATCAAGAACGGTGACCAGCAGTTCGTCTGCCGCCCGGGGGATATCCTGCTGTTCCCGCCGGGGGAGATCCACCACTATGGCCGTCATCCGGATGCCAAAGAGTGGTATCACCAGTGGGTCTACTTCCGTCCGCGCGCCTACTGGCAGGAGTGGCTTTCCTGGCCGGCTATTTTTGCTCACACCGGGTTTTATCGCCCGGATGAGGTGCATCTGGCGCAGTTTCGCGAGCTTTTTGCCCAGATAATCGAGGCGGGGCAGGCTGGTGGACGCTATGCCGAACTGCTGGCGATAAACCTCCTTGAACAGCTGCTGCTGCGGCGGATGGAGGCGATTAACGCGTCGCTTAACCCGCCGCTGGATAACCGCGTGCGCGACGCCTGCCAGTACATCAGCGACCACCTGGCCGATAGCCAGTTTGATATCGCCAGCGTTGCCCAGCACGTCTGCCTGTCGCCGTCGCGGCTGTCGCACCTGTTCCGCCAGCAGCTTGGCGTTAGCGTACTGAGCTGGCGCGAGGATCAGCGGATCAGCCAGGCGAAGCTGCTGCTCAGCACCACCCGGATGCCCATCGCCACCGTGGGGCGCAACGTGGGCTTTGAGGATCAGCTCTATTTCTCCCGCGTATTTAAAAAATGCACCGGTGCCAGCCCCAGTGAATTTCGCGCGGGATGTGAATAAACGGTAAAAAAAGATAAACAAACAGGTGAATGCAGAAAGCAACCTGTAAACTATTCAGACAATTGTTGCCTTGACGCGGTGCGGGGCGCTAAGCAGAATCGCTGATTCGTTTTCTGACCGGAATAGTTATGCAGTCATTGCTAGAACACTTTATTACCCAGTCCGTTATGTACTCGCTCATCGCCGTGGCGCTGGTAGCGTTTCTGGAATCGCTGGCGCTTGTCGGGTTAATCCTGCCCGGCACCGTGATGATGGCGGGGCTTGGGGCGCTTATCGGCAGCGGTGAGGTCAATTTCTGGCAGGCATGGCTGGCCGGGATTATCGGCTGTCTGCTGGGGGACTGGATCTCCTTCTGGCTGGGCTGGCGCTTTAAGAAGCCGTTGCACCGCTGGTCGTTCATGAAAAAGAACAAAGCGTTGCTCGATAAAACCGAGCATGCGCTGCACCAGCACAGCATGTTTACCATCCTCGTGGGCCGCTTTGTTGGGCCAACGCGTCCGCTGGTGCCGATGGTGGCCGGGATGCTGGATCTGCCCGTCGCGAAATTTGTGGTGCCGAACATTATCGGCTGCGTCTTCTGGCCGCCGTTCTACTTCCTGCCGGGTATTCTGGCCGGTGCGGCGATTGATATTCCTGACGGTATGCAAAGCGGTGAGTTTAAGTGGCTGCTGCTGGGCACGGCGGTGCTGCTGTGGCTGGCGGTCTGGCTCTGCTGGCGCCTGTGGCGCAGCGCGAAAGCGAGCGTCGATCGCCTGACGCGCTATCTTCCGCGCTCTCGTCTTTTGTGGCTGGCCCCGCTGACGCTGGGTGTGGCCGTGGTGGCGCTTGTGGCGCTGATTCGCCACCCTCTGATGCCGGTGTACGGTGAGATCCTGTTGAAAGTTGTGAGCCGTTAAGCGCCGGGCGGCACTGCGTTTGCCCGGCCTACGGTTTTATACCCAATAATCCAGAAGCGCTTTCTTTTCCGCTCATTAATGCTTCTGTTGCTCCATCCCACAAAATGCGTCCCTCCGCGATCACCACCGATCGCGGCGCAATCCGTGCGGCATCTTCGATACTGTGCGAAACCATCAGCATCGTAAGCTGCTGGCGCTGGCAGACCTCCTGCACCAGGGCGAGCATCTCCTGGCGCAGCGCGGGATCGAGCGCCGAGAACGGCTCATCCAGCAGCAGCAGCGGCTGCTCGCGCACCAGACAACGCGCCAGCGCCACGCGCTGACGCTGGCCGCCGGAGAGCTCGCCCGGGAGCCTGTCGATGAATTCAGCGATCCCCATCTGTGCGGCAATCACTTCAAGTTTTTCGCGTTGGGCATCGTTCAGCCTGAGCCCCGGATGCATTCCCAACGCGATGTTTTGCCGCACCGTCAGATGGGTAAACAGGTTGTTTTCCTGAAACAGCATCGACACAGGGCGTTTAGCCGGAGGGGCGTTGGTGAAATCACGATTATCGATGGCTATCGACCCGCTGGCAGGTTGCAGAAAACCGGCGATCAAATTGAGCAAGGTGCTTTTCCCGGCACCGCTTGGGCCAAGCACCGCAATCCGCTCGCCCTGCTGAACGGAGAGCGTAAAGCGCATCGGCAGATGCTGATAGAGCCAGGTTACATCAGTCAGTTTTAACATCGCGCCCCGGAAGTTTTTCGATAACGGTAAATAAGGCAAAGCAGAGCAGCAGCAGTAACAGCGCGGTGACCGCGCCGTCCTGACTGCGATAAGAGCCGATTTGCTGATAAAGCCAGTACGGCAGCGTGCGGAAATCGTCATTACCGAACAGCGCCACGACCCCAAAGTCTCCAATGGAGAGCACGCAGGCAAACGCCAGCGCCTGCGCCAGCGGGCGTTTTAGCGCGCGCAGTTCCACAACCTTCAGCCGCTGCCAGCCCTGCATGCCCAGCGACTGACACAGCAAACCGTAGCGGCTGTTGACGTCGCGCATCGGGTTTTCCAGCACCTTAAGCGCGTAGGGGATGGCCATTAAGGCGTTAGTGAAAATCACAATGCCATCGGCCCTTTCCGGCAGGCCGAGGGTGCTGTTGAACAGTAAAAAGAAGCCCGTTGCCAGCACGATGCCCGGCATCGCCAGTATCAGCATGCCCGTCAGTTCCAGCATTTGTCCGGCTTTTTGCGCCTGGCGGGCGTAGAGCTCACGGCTGCTCCACAGCAGCATCATGGTCAGCATAACGCACAGCAGTCCGGCAGCCAGCGCTATGCGTACCGAGGTCCAGGTCGCCTGCCAGAGAACGGGCTGTTGCAGGACGGATATAAGATTGAGGTTCAGGCCGTCAACGATAACGGCCAGCAGCGGCGGCAGCAACAGCAGCAGCGCCAGCGCGATCAGGATAACATCGCTGATGCGGCTGTGCAGGCTGTCCTGCGGATCGCGCCAGCCGGTTATTTGATGACTACCTGCGGGAATGGCTTTACTCAGCCGCTGGCTCAACAGCACCAGCACCAGACAGCACGCCATCTGGACTATCGCCAGCAGTGCGGCGCGACCGGGATCGTAGTCGTAACTCAGCGCCTGGTAAATCGCCAGCTCAATGGTGGTGGCCTGCGGCCCGCCGCCGAGTGACAGCACGGTGGCAAAGCTGGCAAAGCAGAGCATAAAGATTAACGCCGCCACGGGCGGGAGCTGGCGGCGCAGCCACGGCCATTCGACAAAACGAAAGAACGACCAGCCGCGCATGCCGAGCTGGGCGGCAATCTGCCGCTGCTCGCCGGGAATGTTCTCCAGCGCCTGCAAAAAGAGGCGCGTTGCCATCGGCATATTGAAAAATACGTGCGCCAGCAGAATGCCCTGCAGTCCGTAAGGCGAGAATGACCACTCAATACCAAGCTGGCCGAACAGCGAGGCCAGCCAGCCCTGGCGGCCGTAAACGCTCAGAATACCAAATACCGCTACCAGCACGGGCAGGATCAGCGTCATGGCGCACAGGCGCAGCAGGGCCTGCCTGCCGGGGAAACGCCGCCGATAGAGCGCGCGTGCAAGAAAAATAGCCGGGATCGCCGACAGCAGGGCAGAAAGAGCCGCCTGCCAGAAGGAGAACCGGATAACGTGCCAGAGGTAGCTGTCGTGCCAGAGGGCGAGCAGGTCGCTCTCCGGTGCGTTAAACCACAGCGCAAGAAAGGCTCCCAGACTGACCGCCACCATCACGACGGCGGCGAGCAATCCGGGGAGTAACCAGCCGGGAATTAACGGCTGACGGCGCGTTGCCATTCACTTACCCATGCGGCACGCTGCGCGGCGACCTGCTGCGGCGTAAACTCCAGCGAGGTTTTCGGCTTGGTCAGCTGCTCAAAACCTGCGGGTAGCGTAACGCTGGTGACCGGATACATCCAGTTGCCCGCTGGAATGGCGTTCTGGAATGCCGGTGAAACCATAAATTTCAGGAACTTCTCGGCCAGTTCCGGCTGTTTGCTGGCGGCGGTACGCGCGGCCACTTCCACCTGCAGATAGTGCCCTTCCGCAAAATCAGCCGCAGCATAGTTGTCTTTCTTCTCGGCGATAATGTGGTAGGCCGGGGAGGTGGTGTAGCTCAGCACCAGATCGCTTTCACCTTTCAGGAACAGGCCATAGGCTTCGCTCCAGCCTTTGGTCACGGTGACGGTTTTGGCGGCCAGCTTCTGCCACGCTTCCGGCGCCTTATCGCCGTAGACTTTCTGCATCCACAGCAGCAGGCCCAGGCCCGGCGTGCTGGTCCGCGGATCTTCATAAATCACGCGCCACTTCTGGTCGCTTTCCACCAGCTCTTTCAGGCTCTTCGGCGGGTTTTTCAGCTTGTTTTTATCGTAGACGAAAGCAAAGTAGCCGTAGTCGAACGGCACAAAGGTGTCGTTGTTCCAGCCGCCCGGCACGTTAACGGCCTCTGCCGCGACGCCGCTTTTGGCAAAGAGTTTGGTTTGCGAGGCGGCTTCCAGCAGGTTGTTATCCAGCCCGAGCACCACGTCGGCCTTGCTGTTTTTGCCTTCCATGCGCAGGCGGTTGAGCAGCGAAACGCCATCTTCCAGCGCCACGAACTTCAGCTCGCAGTTGCAGTCGGCTTCAAAGGCTTTTTTGACGACCGGGCCAGGGCCCCAGTCGGCGGAGAAGGAGTCGTAGGTGTAGACCGTCAGAACGGGCTTGGCTAAAGCGGGCAGCGCGAACAGCGCCAGCAGGGGGAGAACTTTTTTTAACACTTTGCACCTCAGGGTTGAGTGGCAAAGGATTTTGAGCGACAGCCTCAAATCCCTTCGCCGGCGTTATCCGGATCAGGTTCGACGGGTATTATCTCAGCGCACATCTGTGATGCAGCACCCCGTTGAGAACGGCGCTATTGTAATGATTTGGTGAATATTACGAAAGCGTTATGGCTCCGGGGGCGCAAACCAGGCGGATTTAAAATCAAACCAGCCCAGGGTGTTCATCCGCAGGCCGCGCATGCTGCGCTGGCCCTGGATCATCAGCCAGTGGTGGATCAGCGGGACGATCGCCTGCTCGGCCAGCAGCTGCTGGCACCATACGGCAAGATTCATCTCGCCCGCACGCCACAGAGCGGCATCCTGCTGCCAGTCCCGGTCGATGCAGTGCTGGATCAGCGGGACTTCATACAAATGCGAGAAGAGGGAAAAATCGAGCGGCAGGGTGAAGTTGGCGCTGTTCAGCCAGATATCGCTGGCGATTTCCCCCTGATGCCATTCGTCATAGTCCACTTCCCTGATGTCCAGCCTGACTCCCTCCGCTGCCAGCAGGCGGGTCATGATCCTCGCGATAAAACGATGCTCAACATGATCGCGGTAGTAGGTCAGGGTGATGGACTCCAGCCCTGCGGGTTTGTCGCAGCGCGTTGGTCGGGCATGGTGCCAGCGCGGAAGCAGGCCGTACGCCGGGAACCAGTATGTCTGGTATTGCTCTTCCGCATGGTAGATAAGATTGGAAGGAGACAGCACGTGGCTGATCCACTTGCGGACAGCCGGGTTTGCCCCACGGTGGGTGCGGCGGTCAAAGAGGAGATAGTAGCAGCCCTCCTCCAGGCGGCTCTCCAAGGCCTTTTCTCCGGTGGTGGGGCCTTCAAGCGTCAGCCCGCAGCTCAGGTCTTCATTGAGATCCGGCAATACCCACACGTTCACTTCGTCGATCAGCGCCCGATAGCCAAAGTAGTCATCGAACGCGCGGATTTTCAGCTGGTTGCTGTTATTGCGGGAGACGGAGTAGGGCCCGGTGCCAATCGGCTGGCTGGCAAAATTGTTCAATGATTCCCACTCGGCGGGCAAAATCATTGAGGGCACATAGCCCAGCAGCCAGGGAAGCCACTTGTCCTGCTGCGACAGCTCAATATCCAGCGTCCAGGCCGTGGGGGAGTGGATGCGCGAAATATGCGAGTAGAGCGGCAGCCTGCGGGCGCGTTCCAGAGAGGCGATGACGTCGTGCATCTCCAGTTCGCGACCGTGGTGAAAGTGGATGCCCGGGCGTAAGAAGAAGCGCCAGTGGCGCGGGGAAAGCTGTTGCCAGTGGTGCGCGATATCCGCCTCCAGTTCCCCGTTTTCCTCATTTATCCGCGTCAGGCCGCTGAAGATTTGTCGGGCCATGTGGGTTTCAGAACGCCGTAACGCCGTGCCGGGCAACAGATTTTTCATCGGACGGTAGTAGAGCACCCGCAGAATGTGTCGGCCCTGACGAAAACTGCGTCCGAGATGGGAGACCAGCATCTGGCGCACGGCGGCCTTGTCGCCCACCAGCTGGACCAGCTGATCGATACGGTCCTGCTCGAGCAGGTCTTCTGCACGCTGCTGCTGCAATGCCAGCCCGGTGTAGAGAAAGGTCAGCCGCGAGCGTTTTCCGCGTCCCGCCTCCGCTTCCCAGCTTAACCACCCCTGCTGCTGCATGGTATTGAGCAGCGTGCGCATATGGCGGCGGGAACAGCTAAGCAGGTCAGCCAGCTCGTTGAGCGTGGTTTCCTGCGATTGCCCCTCGCAGCACTGCCAGAGGCGGATAAATTGTTGCTGCAGACGACCGGAAGGCATAAAAGAGGAACTCCTGACAAAAAACCAGCAATTTATTAATCCCTATATTAGGCCAATAATGCTTCCCGATGAAGCGAGGAGGTAAATGATGAAGAGGTCTACCGCACGTCAGTTTTATCAGCAGTACTTTTCAGCGACAAAAGGATCGTCCTGGCTGGCCCGCCCGTGTGCAGAGCAACGGCTGAAAATGTTAGAAGAACTGATGCAGTGGGACGTTACGAAACCGGCCTCTTCTCGCTGACTCGCCTCGATCATGTGTGACTGAGTATTGGTGCTAATCACCCGCCAGCAAAATGTTTTTGCTGGCTTTTTTCGTTTATTCTTTCACCCAATTTCGATTCGCTTTCACAAGGACTTGCGCATGCTGTGGTTGATGACGATGGGGCGACGCCTGAACGGCGTGTATGCCGCTTTTATGCTGGTGGCCTTTATGATGGGCGTGGCGGGAGCGCTGCAGGCGCCGACGCTGAGCCTGTTTCTCAGCCGCGAGGTGGGGGCACAGCCGTTCTGGGTGGGGCTGTTTTATACCGTCAACGCGATAGCCGGGATCCTGGTCAGCCTCGCGCTGGCGAAGCGATCGGACAGCCAGGGCGATCGCCGCAGGCTGATCCTCTTTTGCTGCGCCATGGCCGTGGGCAACGCGCTGCTCTTTGCTTTCAATCGTCATTACCTGACGCTCATTACCTGCGGCGTGCTGCTGGCGTCGCTGGCGAACACCGCCATGCCGCAGCTGTTCGCGCTGGCCCGGGAATATGCGGATAGCTCGGCGCGGGAAGTGGTGATGTTCAGCTCGGTGATGCGTGCCCAGCTCTCGCTGGCGTGGGTCATTGGCCCGCCGCTGGCCTTCATGCTGGCGTTGAACTACGGCTTTACCGCGATGTTCTCCATCGCCGCCGGGATTTTTGTCATCAGCCTGGCGCTGATAGCCTTTGCGCTGCCGTCCGTGGCGCGCGTCGAACAGACAACGGATAAACCGCTCACCCAGGTGAGCGGCTGGCAGGACAAAAACGTCCGCATGCTGTTTATTGCCTCCACGCTGATGTGGACCTGCAACACCATGTACATCATCGACATGCCGCTGTGGATCAGCAGCGATCTGGGCTTACCGGACAAGCTCGCGGGGATCTTAATGGGCACCGCTGCCGGGCTGGAAATTCCGGCGATGATTCTGGCGGGTTACTACGTTAAGCGCTTTGGGAAGCGTCGGATGATGATCGTCGCCGTGGCGGCCGGGGTGCTGTTTTACGCGGGACTGATCCTTTTCCATTCGCGTGAAGCGCTGCTTGCGCTGCAGCTGTTTAATGCTGTGTTTATTGGCATCGTTGCCGGGATCGGCATGCTCTGGTTCCAGGATTTAATGCCGGGCCGCGCCGGGTCGGCGACCACGCTTTTTACCAACAGCATTTCGACCGGAGTGATCCTGGCGGGGGTGATTCAGGGGGCGCTGGCGCAAAGTTACGGGCATGGCTCAGTTTACTGGATGATTGCCGCGATTTCGGTGGTTACGCTTGGGCTGACTTGCCGGGTTAAGGATGTCTGATTCTGGAAGGCGGCTTCACAAAACAAATCAATGGCCCGCTTTTTGCGGGCCATTGCCTTTAGCCCATAAACGCAGGCTGTTTTTTCTCGTACGCGGAGATGGCGTCTTCGTGCTGGAGCGTCAAACCAATGCTGTCCAGACCGTTCAGCATGCAGTGGCGGCGGAAGGCATCAATGCTGAAGCTGTAGGTTTTATCCCCGGCTTTCACCACTTCCGCTTCCAGATCCACTTCAAACGACATGCCCGGATTTGCCTTAACCAGCGCGAACAATTCATCGACCTGTTCGTCGCTCAGCGTCACCGGCAGCAACTGGTTGTTGAAGCTGTTGCCGTAAAAGATATCCGCGAAGCTGGGGGCAATGACCACCTTAAAGCCGTAGTCTGTCAACGCCCAGGGGGCGTGTTCACGCGACGAGCCGCAGCCAAAGTTTTCCCGCGCCAGCAGGATGGATGCGCCTTTGTACTCCGGGAAGTTCAGAACGAATTCCGGATTAGGCACCTCGCCTTTATCGTCCAGGAAACGCCAGTCGTTGAACAGGTGCGCGCCAAAGCCGGTGCGGGTCACCTTCTGCAAAAACTGCTTAGGAATGATCGCGTCCGTATCAACGTTAGCGGCGTCCAGCGGGACAACACGGCCCGTATGTTGGGTAAATTTCTCTGCCATGATTGTCTCCTTATTTCAGGCTGCGAATGTCGGCGAAATGGCCGGTGACTGCCGCAGCGGCGGCCATTGCCGGGCTGACCAGATGGGTACGCCCACCGCGGCCCTGACGGCCTTCAAAGTTACGGTTGCTGGTGGAGGCACAGCGCTCACCCGGATTCAGGCGATCGTTGTTCATGGCCAGGCACATGGAGCAGCCAGGCAGGCGCCACTCGAATCCTGCTTCGATAAAGATCTTATCCAGACCTTCGGCTTCCGCCTGGGCTTTCACCGGACCGGAGCCTGGAACCACCAGCGCCTGCACGCCCGGTGCGACTTTACGGCCTTTGGCAATCTCTGCCGCCGCACGCAAATCTTCGATACGGGAGTTGGTGCAGGAGCCGATAAATACCTTATCAATGGTCACGTCGGTCAACGGTACGCCGGGTTTCAGCCCCATATAGGCCAGCGCTTTTTCCGCACTGGCGCGCTCGACCGGATCGGCGAAGGAGGCCGGATCGGGAATGGCGTCGTTGACGGAAATTACCTGGCCCGGGTTGGTTCCCCAGGTCACCTGAGGGGCAATCTCTTCTGCCTGCAGCGTGACAACGGTATCAAACGTTGCCCCGTCGTCGGTTTTCAGGGTTTTCCAGTACGCTACCGCGTCGTCAAAATCCTGGCCCTTCGGCGCGTGCAGACGGCCCTTCACATAGTTGAAGGTCGTTTCATCTGGCGCGACCAGACCGGCTTTGGCACCCATCTCAATGGCCATATTGCACAGGGTCATGCGACCCTCCATGCTCAGCGCCTGAATCGCGTCGCCGCAGAATTCAACGACGTGGCCGGTACCGCCTGCGCTGCCGGTTTTACCGATGATCGCCAGCACGATGTCTTTCGCGGTAATGCCAGGTGCCGCTTTGCCCTTCACTTCAATCTTCATCGTTTTGGCGCGGCCCTGCTTCAGGGTCTGCGTCGCCAGCACGTGTTCAACTTCAGACGTGCCAATGCCGAACGCCAGGGCGCCAAACGCGCCGTGGGTTGCGGTATGGGAGTCGCCGCAGACGATGGTCATGCCCGGCAGGGTAATTCCCTGCTCTGGCCCCATCACGTGAACGATGCCCTGATAGGGGTGGTTCAGATCGTACAGCTCAACGCCAAATTCGTTGCAGTTCTTGATCAGCTCCTGCATCTGGATACGCGCCATCTCACCCGAGGCATTAATGTCTTTGGTCTGTGTGGAAACGTTGTGATCCATCGTCGCGAAGGTTTTACCCGGCTGACGTACCGGGCGCTTGTGCGCGCGCAGGCCGTCAAATGCCTGAGGAGAGGTCACTTCGTGTACCAGATGACGGTCAATGTACAGCAGTGGGGTTTCGTTTGGTGCCTCGTAGACAACGTGCGCATCAAACAATTTTTCGTATAACGTTTTGGCCATGATTACACCCCTTCAGCGACATAGCGGGCAATAATGTCGCCCATTTCATCGGTACTGACTGCCGCCGCGCCGCGTGATAAATCACCGGTACGAACGCCTTCTTCTAACGCCCGGTTAATGGCATTTTCAATTGCGGTTGCTGCATCGCCTGCATCCAGGCTGTAGCGCAGCAGCAGGGCCAGAGAGAGGATCTGCGCAATCGGGTTAGCGATGTTTTTGCCCGCAATATCCGGCGCGGAACCGCCTGCCGGCTCGTACAGGCCAAAACCTTCTTCATTCAGGCTGGCGGATGGCAGCATGCCCATAGAGCCGGTGATCATCGCGCACTCGTCTGACAAAATGTCGCCGAACAGGTTGGAGCACAGCAGCACGTCAAACTGGGACGGATCTTTAATCAGCTGCATGGTCGCGTTGTCGATGTACATGTGCGACAGCTCAACGTCCGGGTACTGCTTCGCGACTTCGCTGACGATCTCGCGCCACAAGATGGAAGACTGCAGCACGTTCGCTTTATCAATGGAGGTCACTTTATGGCGGCGCTTGCGCGCTGACTCAAAGGCGATATGGGCGATACGTTCAATTTCGAAGCGGTGATACACTTCAGTGTCGAACGCCTTCTCATGCTGGCCGCTGCCTTCACGCCCTTTTGGCTGACCGAAATAGATCCCGCCGGTCAGTTCACGCACGCACAGAATGTCGAAGCCGTTGGCGGCGATATCCGCGCGCAGCGGGCAGAACTCTTCCAGGCCCTGATACAGCTTCGCCGGACGCAGGTTGCTGAACAGCTTGAAATGTTTACGCAGCGGCAGCAGCGCGCCGCGCTCTGGCTGCTCTGCAGGCGGCAGGTGTTCCCACTTCGGGCCACCGACGGAACCAAACAGCACGGCATCGGCATTTTCACAGCCTTCCACGGTCGCTTTCGGCAGTGGCGTACCGTGGTTATCAATCGCAATACCGCCCACATCGTAGTGGCTGGTAGTGATTTTCATCGCAAAACGCGCGCGAACGGCTTCCAGTACTTTCAGCGCCTGTGCCATCACTTCCGGGCCAATACCGTCGCCCGGTAACACAGCAATATGGTAATTCTTCGACATTACACGGTTTCCTTGTTGTTCTCTTTATTCTGAGCTTTGCGTTGCAACTCTTTTTCGACTTCGGCGGCGCGCCAGATGTTGTTCAGCACATGCACCATCGCTTTCGCGGAGGATTCAACGATATCGGTCGCCAGGCCCACGCCATGGAAACGACGGCCATTGTGGTTCACAACAATGTCGACCTGGCCCAGCGCATCTTTGCCGTGGCCCTTGGCCGTCAGGTCATATTTCACCAGCTCAACGTCGTACTCGGTGACGCGGTTGATCGCCTGATAAATGGCATCCACAGGGCCGTTTCCGTTCGCCGCTTCGGCCTTAATTTCATCACCGCAGGCCAGCTTGACCGAGGCAGTGGCGATGTCGCTGGAGCCGGACTGCACGTTGAAGTAATCCAGACGGAAGTGCTCTGGCTCTTCCTGCTGCTTGTTAATAAAGGCCAGCGCTTCCAGGTCGTAGTCGAACACCTGACCTTTTTTATCGGCCAGCTTCAGGAAAGCGTCGTACAGCTGATCCATGTTGTAATCGCTGTCCTTATAACCCATCTCTTCCATGCGGTGCTTCACCGCCGCACGGCCGGAACGGGAGGTCAGGTTCAACTGGACCTGATTCAGGCCAATGGATTCCGGGGTCATAATTTCGTAGTTTTCACGGTTCTTCAGCACGCCATCCTGGTGAATACCGGAGGAGTGCGCGAAGGCGCCCGTGCCGACGATCGCTTTGTTGGCCGGAATCGGCATGTTGCAAATCTGGCTGACGGTCTGGCTGGTGCGCCAGATCTCGTTGTGATTGATGCGGGTGTGCACGTCCATGATGTCTTTGCGCACTTTGATCGCCATGATCACTTCTTCCAGCGAGCAGTTGCCCGCGCGTTCACCGATACCGTTCATCGCGCCTTCTACCTGACGCGCGCCGGCGTGGACGGCTGCGATGGCATTGCCCACGGCCAGACCCAAATCATCGTGGGTGTGGACGGAGATAATCGCTTTATCAATGTTCGGTACGCGGTCATACAGGCCGGTGATGATATTGGCGAACTCAAACGGCATGGTGTAGCCGACGGTATCAGGGATGTTGATGGTTTTGGCACCGGCATTGATGGCGGCTTCCACCACACGGGCCAGATCTTCAATTGGCGTGCGGCCCGCATCTTCACAGGAGAATTCAACGTCATCGGTGTAGTTGCGTGCGCGTTTCACCATATATACCGCGCGCTCAATAACCTCATCCAGCGTACTGCGCAGCTTGGTGGCGATGTGCATAGGTGAGGTGGCAATAAAGGTGTGGATACGGAACGCTTCGGCCACTTTCAGCGACTCAGCCGCGACGTCGATATCTTTTTCAACACAGCGTGCCAGACCGCACACGCGGCTGTTTTTAATGGTGCGGGCGATAGTCTGGACGGATTCGAAATCACCCGGAGACGAGACCGGGAAACCCACCTCCATCACGTCGACACCCATACGTTCGAGAGCCAGCGCGATCTGCAGTTTCTCTTTTACACTCAGGCTTGCCTGTAATGCCTGTTCACCGTCACGTAAAGTAGTATCGAAAATAATGACTTGCTGGCTCATGGGTTAGGTCCTTGTCAGTCTTAGGGCGCCTTGCTACGAGCATAAAAAAACCCGCGCAGTGGCGCGGGTTTTTAGTCTTACTGGTGACGATTCAACGCTGAATTTCGCCCGCCAGTCTACCGCGCACAGTGGATGCGTTTAGTAGTAGTAGACCGGTGAAACGAATGGTGCGAATCATGAATCGTGCTCCGTTAAATTCAATATGCTTTTAGTGGTACTGGATACGCCAGTTGATGTCAACCCCTGATGATAAAAACGGGCCCGACGGGCGTAATCAGCAGGATAATTACTTTAGCTAATTGTGCTGGTTTTGGCTTTTACGACCCGACTAATTGTCTAATTTTGGACTGAAGAAAACAGTTGCAGAAACAAATAAATATAATTGTTTCAAATGAGTGACGCGCGTTACTGAGAATGCTCTGTACGTAAAGGGTTTTAATATCATTAAGTTATAATTATGGTGAATCTATTGCGCTTCGCTGAAAAACGAAAAGAGATAACATGTTATTAACTAACTGCAGAGCGGTGGCGATAACAGTTTAATAATACTTAAGTCATCATTAACCTGGCGGTCATTGTGTATTTGTTTGGTTTATGGTTTCATTTCAATCCTAAAGTCAAACATATCATTTGCGCTATTTTCTTTTCGTTTATATAGCGTCTTTATATATTCTGAATTTTAAATAATTCTCTTTCGCTGATCGTATTTGCATGATAAATCATATTTTTCGAGATGATTAGCGTACGTTGGCAAAGGGAGTTTAGCGTGACAGTGGAGTCAGAAGTGCCAGAAAATAATATTAAACAACCTCAAGCTACTGATGGGATTAAACCGCAGTTACGCACGGTGGATCTTAATCTTCTGACGGTGTTTGATGCGGTCATGCAGGAACAGAATATCACCCGCGCCGCCCAGGCGTTGGGGATGTCGCAACCTGCTGTGAGTAATGCCGTTGCCAGACTCAAGCTCATGTTTAACGACGAATTATTCGTTCGTTACGGGAGGGGGATCCAGCCTACGGCACGCGCATTCCAGCTGTTCGGTTCCATCCGCCAGGCGTTGCAGTTGGTGCAAAATGAGCTGCCGGGATCGGGCTTTGAACCCTTGAGCAGCGAGCGCGTATTCCATCTTTGTGTCTGCAGTCCATTAGATAATTATTTAACGTCGATTATTTATAATAAAGTTGAAGAAATCGCACCAAATATCAATCTGGTTTTTAAATCATCCCTGAATCAAAACACGGAACATCAGTTACGCTATCAGGAGATCGAATTCGTTCTGGGGTATGAAGAGTTCCGTCGTCCGGAATTTTCCTGCGTGCCGCTCTTTAAAGATGAAATGGTTCTTGTCGCCAGTAAAAAACACCCACGTCTGAATTCTCCGCTGCGAGAACACGATGTTTATAACGAACAGCACGCCGTTGTTGCTCTCGACAGATATGCTTCCTTTAGCCTGCCGTGGTATGACACTGCGGATAAACAGGCGTGCGTGGCTTATCAGGGCATGGCTATGGTCAGCGTATTAAATGTGGTCTCCCAGACACAGCTGGTGGCGATTGCACCGCGCTGGCTGGCAGAAGAGTTTTCTGACCCATTAAATCTGCAAATTTTGCCACTGCCGCTTAAGTTAAATAGCCGAACCTGTTATCTCTCCTGGCATGAAGCGGCCGGACGGGATAAAGGACACCAGTGGATGGAAGAGTTGCTGGTTGGTATCTGTCGCCGGTAAACGCATCGGGATAAATCGCATCGGATCATGTGATTTATCCTGAGTTTTTTTGGATAGTTGCTATTTTGTTCTGTGAGTCTTTTTTTCGGGCGGCTCTTCGGCACGCAAAAATAGATGATTTCCTGCATTGTCGCGCTTTTCAGTGATGATTTATCACACCGTCCTCTATTCTCAGAGGAATTAACCATATCTTCTGTTAACGGCTGCGTTTTCTGCTTTACGCACCGTTTATCTCCCCGGGTTTGCTAATTGCCTGCCTCATAACGAGCGGTTAAGGTAAAGAACACTCTGCAAAATATAAGATTGGTTCATCCCAATCGTAAGACGGTGCGGAAATGAATTCGGCAGTCCGTCTATAACAAAATGCCTGGAGGCAAAGCATGGAGATGTTGTCTGGCGCGGAAATGGTCGTGCGGTCGCTGATCGATCAGGGCGTAAAGCAAGTGTTCGGCTACCCTGGCGGCGCGGTCCTCGATATTTATGATGCCCTCCATACGGTAGGGGGCATTGACCATGTTCTGGTACGTCACGAGCAGGCGGCCGTACACATGGCCGACGGCCTGGCGCGTGCGACGGGTGAAGTGGGCGTGGTCCTGGTCACGTCCGGCCCCGGCGCGACAAACGCCATTACCGGCATTGCGACGGCGTATATGGACTCTATCCCGCTGGTGATCCTCTCCGGGCAGGTAGCCACCTCGCTGATTGGCTACGATGCTTTTCAGGAGTGCGACATGGTCGGGATTTCGCGTCCCGTGGTGAAGCACAGCTTCCTGGTTAAGCAAACCGAAGATATTCCCGGCGTACTGAAAAAAGCCTTCTGGCTGGCGGCAAGCGGACGCCCGGGACCGGTGGTGGTCGATCTGCCTAAAGACATTCTGAACCCGGCAAACAAGCTGCCTTACGTCTGGCCGGAATCGGTGAGCATGCGTTCTTACAACCCGACAACGCAAGGGCATAAAGGTCAGATCAAGCGGGCGTTGCAAACGCTTCTGGCAGCCAAGAAACCGGTCGTCTATGTCGGGGGCGGAGCGATCAATGCAGCCTGTGAAGCCCAGCTTCGTGAACTGATTGAAAAACTCAACCTTCCTGTTGCGTCGTCGCTGATGGGGCTGGGGGCGTTTCCCGCCACCCACCGCCAGGCGCTGGGTATGCTGGGTATGCACGGTACCTATGAAGCCAACATGACGATGCATCACTCCGATGTGATCTTTGCCGTCGGTGTGCGTTTTGACGATCGTACCACCAACAACCTGGCGAAATATTGCCCGAATGCCACCGTGCTGCATATTGATATCGATCCGACGTCAATTTCTAAAACGGTGTCGGCTGATGTGCCGATCGTCGGTGATGCCCGTCAGGTTCTGGAACAGATGCTGGAGCTGCTGGCCCAGGAGAAAGCGACCCAGCCGCTGGATGAGATCCGCGACTGGTGGCAGCAGATTGAACAGTGGCGCGCGCGTCAGTGCCTGAAATATGACACGCAGAGCGAAAACATTAAGCCGCAGGCGGTCATCGAAGCGGTGTGGCGACTGACGAAAGGTGAAGCGTATGTGACCTCAGACGTGGGCCAGCATCAGATGTTTGCTGCCCTGTATTATCCGTTTGATAAACCGCGACACTGGATCAACTCGGGTGGCTTAGGCACCATGGGCTTTGGTCTGCCTGCCGCGCTGGGCGTGAAGCTGGCGCTGCCGGATGAAACCGTCGTCTGCGTGACCGGAGACGGTAGTATCCAGATGAACATTCAGGAGCTGTCTACCGCGCTGCAGTATGAACTGCCGGTTCTCGTGCTGAACCTGAATAACGGCTACCTCGGCATGGTGAAGCAGTGGCAGGATATGATTTATTCTGGCCGTCACTCACAGTCATACATGAAATCGCTGCCGGATTTTGTTCGTCTTGCTGAAGCTTACGGCCATGTTGGCATGCGGGTAACCGATCCGGCCGAGCTGGAAACGAAGCTCGCACAAGCGCTTGAGCACGTTAAAAACAACCGCCTCGTCTTTATGGATGTGATTGTTGATGGAACCGAGCACGTCTATCCGATGCATATTCGGGGTGGTGGTATGGATGAAATGTGGTTAAGCAAAACGGAGAGAACCTGATATGCGCCGGATATTATCAGTTTTACTGGAAAACGAGTCTGGCGCACTGTCGCGCGTCATTGGCCTTTTTGCGCAGCGCGGTTATAACATTGAAAGCCTGACCGTCGCCCCGACGGAAGACCCAACGCTGTCGCGCATGACGATCCAAACCGTCGGCGACGCTAAGGTGCTTGAACAGATTGAGAAACAGCTGCATAAGCTGGTCGACGTGCTGCGCGTGAGCGAGCTGGGGCAAGGGGCCTACGTTGAACGTGAGGTCATGCTGGTGAAAATTCAGGCCAGCGGCTACGGGCGTGAAGAAGTCAAACGCAATGCGGATATTTTCCGCGGACAGATTATCGACGTCACGCCTTCTCTTTATACCGTTCAGCTGGTCGGGACGAGCGACAAGCTGGATGCGTTCCTGGCGTCCGTACGGGATGTCGCAAAAATTGTCGAGGTGGCGAGATCGGGTGTTGTGGGTCTGTCACGCGGCGAGAAAATCATGCGTTAGTTGTCAAAAAGGTTCGCCTCTTTCTGCCCGGTCACCAAAGCCGGGCTTTTTTTTGCGTAATCAGCCGACAACGCAGATAAAAGCGGTTGCCGCGAAGGCTTTTCTGCGTTTAGATGTTAAAAGATTTAACCATAACCTTGACAGGGCCATGGACTCTTTTCTTTTTTTAAGGGGCAATTGTGAAACTGGATGAAATCGCCCGGCTAGCCGGCGTGTCACGAACAACGGCCAGCTATGTGATTAACGGTAAAGCAAAGCAGTACCGTGTCAGCGACAAGACCGTTGAAAAAGTTATGGCGGTGGTTCGTGAACATAACTACCATCCGAATGCTGTCGCAGCCGGTCTGCGCGCCGGGCGCACCCGCTCTATTGGTCTGGTAATCCCGGACCTGGAAAACACCAGCTATACCCGTATCGCCAACTATCTTGAACGTCAGGCGCGTCAGCGCGGCTATCAATTGCTGATTGCCTGCTCGGAAGACCAGCCTGATAACGAGATGCGCTGCATTGAACATCTGCTTCAGCGCCAGGTGGATGCCATTATTGTTTCGACCTCCTTACCGCCGGAGCATCCTTTCTACCAGCGCTGGGCGAATGATCCGTTCCCGATCGTTGCGCTTGACCGTGCCCTCGATCGCGAGCATTTCACCAGCGTGGTGGGTGCCGATCAGGATGATGCCGAAATGCTGGCCGCAGAGCTGCGGACGTTCCCGGCGGAAACGGTGCTGTATCTTGGCGCGCTGCCTGAACTTTCCGTGAGCTTCCTGCGCGAGCAGGGATTCAGAACGGCATGGAGAGACGATCCGCGCGAGGTTCACTACCTCTATGCCAACAGCTACGAACGTGAAGCCGCCGCGCAGCTGTTCGAAAAATGGCTGGAAACGCATCCAATGCCTCAGGCGCTGTTCACTACCTCGTTTGCGCTCTTGCAGGGTGTCATGGATGTGACCTTACGTCGTGAAGGTAAACTGCCTTCCGATCTGGCGATTGCCACGTTCGGGGATAATGAGCTGCTCGACTTCCTTCAGTGCCCGGTGCTGGCGGTTGCACAGCGCCATCGCGATGTGGCTGAACGCGTGCTGGAGATTGTGCTGGCAAGTCTGGATGAACCCCGCAAACCGAAGCCGGGCCTGACGCGTATCAAACGTAACCTCTACCATCGCGGAATTTTGAGCCGCCAAAAATGAAATGACCGGGGCGGTGAAATCTGCCCCTTTTTGCTGCAATAATTCGTGCAGATAATTCCCGGAGAGAAATTAGGATAATTCTTGGGAGATCATAATCGCCTATTTTTCTTTATTCATTTTGGCTTTTAAATTGCCCTTTAAACAACATCTCAGCGATTTTAAACGGCACTCTTTGTATTATTTTGTTACAAACCCTCTTCGGTCGATGAATATTCAGACGTTTTTTCCTCTTCCTTTGACAGCTTACGCGATAACCACTGCGCTTACCGCTCGCCTGAGTGAATCTGGCGCTGTCATCCCCTGAGAATCTGTCATAAAATGCTGCCCGCGTCGCAAACTGACACTTTATATTTATCTGCGATGATATTGAGTGAGCCTTAACGCTAGTGTGCATATTCGGTTTTTTTCTTACAAATATTCATAACGTTAATTTTGCCTCGCCAGTTGTGCAGTTATTGACCAGGACTGTTTATCTCTGTAAATAGAGGGCTTTCGAGTCCTTATGCCGAGAGTCCTGGCTTGACAAGCTTTTCCCTCGCTCCGTAAACTCCTTTAGGTGGGAATTTGTGGGTTAAAGTGGTGAGGAGGGGTGAGACTGGCATGTTCCGTGGAGCTACGTTAGTCAATCTCGACAGTAAAGGGCGTTTATCGGTACCAACCCGATACCGCGACCAGCTGATTGAGAACGCTGCGGGTCAAATGGTTTGCACCATTGACATTAACTCCCCCTGCCTGCTGCTTTACCCCCTGCCTGAATGGGAAATTATTGAGCAAAAGCTGTCGCGACTGTCGAGCATGAACCCGCAGGAACGCCGCGTGCAGCGGTTGTTATTGGGACATGCCAGTGAATGTCAGATGGATAACGCAGGGCGATTACTGATCGCACCTGTGTTACGGCAACATGCCGGTCTGACCAAAGAAGTGATGCTGGTCGGGCAGTTCAACAAATTTGAACTGTGGGATGAAACGACCTGGTATCAACAGGTCAAGGAAGATATCGACGCTGAGCAGTCTGATTCCGCGACATTATCGGAACGGCTGCAGGACTTGTCTCTATAAATATGATGGAAAATTATAAACATAAAACGGTGTTACTGGACGAGGCCGTTAACGGCCTGAATATTCGTCCGGATGGCATCTACATTGATGGCACTTTTGGTCGCGGTGGTCACTCGCGTTTGATCCTCTCCCAACTGGGTGAGGAGGGGCGTCTGCTGGCAATCGATCGCGATCCGCAGGCAATTGCCGTTGCACAGACTATCAATGACCCACGCTTTTCCATCGTGCATGGACCCTTTTCTGCGCTCGCGGACTATGTGGCTGAGCGCGGCCTGACGGGCAAGATCGACGGGATTCTTCTCGATCTTGGCGTCTCTTCACCCCAACTTGATGATGCTGAACGCGGTTTCTCCTTTATGCGTGATGGTCCGCTGGACATGCGTATGGACCCGACTCGCGGCCAGTCTGCCGCCGAGTGGTTACAGACCGCTGACGAAGCGGATATTGCATGGGTCATCAAAACCTTCGGCGAAGAGCGCTTTGGCAAACGTATTGCGCGCGCCATTGTTGAGCGCAATCGCATTGAGCCGATGACCCGCACCAAAGAGTTGGCCGAGGTGATCGCGGCGGCAACGCCGGTGAAGGATAAGCACAAACATCCCGCGACCCGTACCTTCCAGGCGGTTCGCATCTGGGTAAACAGTGAACTGGAGGAAATAGAGCTGGCGCTAAAAAGCTCGCTCGACGTGCTGGCCCCGGGTGGGCGGTTATCCATCATTAGCTTCCATTCGCTGGAAGACCGTATTGTGAAACGCTTTATGCGTGAACAAAGCCGCGGTCCACAGGTACCCGCGGGGCTGCCGATGACGGAAGAACAACTCAGGAAGCTGGGTGGCCGTCAGTTGCGAGCATTAGGCAAGTTGATGCCGGGCGAAGAAGAGGTGGCAGAGAATCCACGCGCCCGTAGTTCAGTGCTGCGTGTTGCAGAGAGGACGAACGCATGATCGGCAGAGTGACAGAGACCCTAAGCAAAGTTAAGGATTCGTTAGGAAGCAACGAGCGCCATGCCTTGCCTGGCGTGATCGGCGACGATCTTTTGCGGTTTGGGAAACTGCCACTCTGTCTGTTCATTTGCATCATTGTCACGGCTGTGACGGTGGTCACCACCGCCCACCACACACGTTTATTGACTGCGCAACGCGAGCAGATGGTACTGGAACGCGATGCGCTGGATATTGAATGGCGAAATCTGATCCTTGAAGAAAACGCGCTCGGCGATCACAGCCGGGTTGAACGGATCGCAACGGAAAAGCTGCAGCTGCAGCATGTTGATCCTTCACAGGAAAATATCGTAGTACAAAAATAAGGGAAAACGCGACGCATGAAAGCAGCGGCAAAAACGCTAAAACCAAAACGTCAGGAAGAACAGGCCAACTTTATCAGTTGGCGTTTTGCGTTGCTTTGCGGCTGCATTTTACTGGCGCTGGGTTTTCTACTGGGCCGCGTGGCCTGGCTGCAAATCGTCGCCCCTGACATGCTGGTACGCCAGGGCGATATGCGCTCTCTTCGCGTTCAGGAGGTTTCCACGTCCCGCGGGATGATCACCGACCGCTCCGGTCGTCCGCTGGCGGTGAGCGTGCCGGTGAAAGCGATCTGGGCCGATCCGAAAGAGCTGCACGACGCCGGTGGCATTACCCTTGATAACCGCTGGAAAGCCCTCTCTGATGCGCTGAAAATGCCGCTGGATCAGCTGGCTTCCCGCGTTAACGCGAACCCGAAAGGACGTTTTATCTATCTGGCGCGTCAGGTTAACCCTGACATGGCGGACTACATTCGCAAACTGAAGCTGCCGGGTATTCATCTGCGTGAAGAATCCCGCCGTTACTACCCATCCGGCGAAGTAACCGCTCACCTCATTGGCTTTACCAACGTCGACAGCCAGGGGATTGAGGGCGTTGAGAAAAGCTTCGATAAGTGGCTCACCGGCCAGCCGGGCGAGCGAATCGTGCGTAAGGACCGCTACGGGCGCGTCATCGAAGATATCTCTTCCACGGACAGTCAGGCAGCGCATAACCTGGCCCTGAGTATCGACGAGCGCCTGCAGGCGCTGGTCTACCGCGAGTTGAACAACGCGGTGGCGTTCAACAAGGCGGAGTCAGGCAGCGCCGTGCTGGTGGACGTCAGCACCGGTGAAGTGCTGGCGATGGCCAACAGCCCGTCCTACAACCCGAACAACTTTACCGGCACCGCAAAAGATGCCATGCGTAACCGGGCAATTACCGACGTGTTCGAACCCGGCTCCACGGTGAAGCCGATGGTGGTGATGACCGCGCTCCAGCGCGGTATTGTCAATGAAAACACGGTCCTGAACACTGTCCCATACCGTATTAACGGCCACGAGATAAAAGACGTGGCGCGCTACAGCGAATTGACCCTGACCGGGGTGTTACAGAAGTCGAGTAACGTCGGTGTTTCAAAGCTGGCGTTAGCGATGCCGTCCTCAGCGTTAGTAGAAACTTACTCACGTTTTGGACTGGGAAAGGCGACCAATTTGGGGTTGGTCGGAGAACGCAGTGGCTTATATCCTCAAAAACAACGGTGGTCTGACATAGAGAGGGCCACCTTCTCTTTCGGCTACGGGCTAATGGTAACCCCGTTACAGTTAGCGCGAGTCTACGCAACGATTGGCAGCTATGGCGTCTATCGCCCGCTGTCGATTACCAAAGTTGATCCACCGGTCCCGGGCGAGCGTATCTTCCCGGAATCTATCGTTCGTACCGTGGTGCACATGATGGAAAGCGTGGCGCTGCCGGGCGGCGGCGGCGTGAAGGCGGCGATTAAAGGCTATCGTATCGCCATTAAAACCGGTACAGCGAAAAAAGTGGGGCCAGACGGCCGCTACATCAACAAATACATTGCCTATACCGCAGGCGTTGCGCCTGCAAGCAATCCGCGTTTTGCGCTGGTGGTCGTGATAAACGATCCACAGGCGGGTAAATACTACGGCGGCGCCGTCTCCGCGCCTGTGTTCGGGGCCATCATGGGCGGCGTGTTACGCACCATGAACATTGAACCGGATGCGCTGGCGACGGGCGAAAAAAGTGAATTTGTAATTAATCAAGGCGAGGGTACAGGTGGCAGATCGTAATTTGCGCGACCTTCTCGCTCCGTGGGTGCCAAATGCACCGGAGCGAGCACTGCGAGAGATGGTTCTGGACAGCCGCGTAGCGGCTTCTGGCGATCTTTTTGTGGCGGTGGTCGGTCATCAGGCGGACGGGCGTCGTTATATCCCGCAGGCGATTGCGCAAGGTGTGGCTGCCATTATTGCTGAGGCTAAAGATGAGGCAACCGACGGTGAGATCCGTGAAATGCACGGCGTGCCGGTCATCTATCTCAGCCAGTTAAACGAACGTCTTTCCGCACTGGCGGGACGTTTTTATCACGAACCTTCCGACCAGCTGCGTCTGGTTGGCGTAACGGGTACGAACGGTAAAACCACCACCACGCAGCTGATGGCGCAGTGGGCACAGCTGCTGGGTGAAACCGGTGCGGTGATGGGAACCGTGGGTAACGGTCTGCTGGGCAAAGTGAGCCCGACGGAAAACACCACCGGCTCGGCGGTTGACGTACAGCACGTGCTTGCCGGTCTGGCAGGGCAGGGCGCAACCTTCGCCGCGATGGAGGTCTCTTCGCACGGTCTGGTACAGCACCGCGTCGCGGCGCTGAAATTTGCTGCATCCGTGTTTACCAACCTGAGCCGCGACCATCTTGATTATCATGGCGATATGGAGCACTACGAAGCCGCGAAATGGCTGCTGTTCTCTACTCACCATTACGGTCAGGCCATCATCAACGCCGACGATGAAGTGGGCCGCCGCTGGCTGGCGAAGCTGCCAGATGCAGTTGCCGTCTCGATGGAAGACCATATCAATCCGAACTGCCACGGCCGCTGGCTGAAAGCGGTTGAGGTGAATTATCACGACAGCGGGGCGACCATCCGCTTTGCCTCTTCCTGGGGTGAAGGCGAAATTGAAAGCCGCCTGATGGGGGCGTTTAACGTCAGCAACCTACTGCTGGCCCTGGCAACGCTGCTGGCGCTGGGTTACCCGATGGCTGAACTGCTGAAAACCGCCGCGCGACTGCAGCCGGTTTGTGGCCGTATGGAAGTATTTAGCGCGCCGGGTAAGCCGACCGTTGTGGTTGATTATGCCCACACGCCGGATGCGCTGGAAAAAGCGCTGGAAGCGGCGCGCCTGCACTGTACCGGTAAGCTCTGGTGCGTGTTTGGCTGCGGCGGCGATCGCGACAAAGGCAAACGCCCGCTGATGGGGGCGATTGCGGAACAGTTCGCGGATATTCCGGTTGTCACCGATGACAACCCGCGTACCGAAGAGCCGCGCGCCATCATTAATGACATTCTGGCGGGTATGCTGGACGCAGGCCGCGCGCGCGTCGTGGAAGGCCGTGCTGAAGCCGTGACAAACGCCATCATGCAGGCGCAGGAGAATGACGTTGTTCTGCTGGCGGGCAAAGGCCATGAAGATTATCAGATCGTTGGCAATCTCCGTCTGGACTACTCGGATCGCGTAACGGCAGCTCGCCTGCTGGGAGTTGTCGCATGATTAGCCTCTCCTTAAGCCAGGCCGCAGAAGTACTGCACGGCGACCTGCACGGGCAAGACCTGACCATCGATGCCGTGACGACGGACACCCGTAAAGTCACCGCAGGCTGTCTCTTTGTGGCGCTGAAAGGCGAGCGTTTTGACGCGCATGATTTTGCCGAGCAGGCCAAAGAGAACGGCGCCGGTGCGCTGCTGGTCAGCCGCAAGCTTGATATCGATCTGCCGCAGGTTGTGGTGAAAGATACACGTCTCGCGTTCGGTGAGCTGGCTGCCTGGGTTCGTCAGCAGGTGCCGGCTCGCGTCGTCGCGCTGACAGGGTCATCAGGCAAAACGTCAGTGAAAGAGATGACGGCGGCGATCCTCAGCCAGTGCGGCAATACGCTTTTTACCGCGGGCAACCTCAATAATGACATCGGCGTGCCGATGACATTGCTTCGCCTGACCAAAGAGCATGACTATGCGGTGATCGAGTTAGGCGCAAACCACCAGGGTGAAATCGCCTGGACCGTGAGCCTGACTCGCCCGGAAGCGGCGCTGGTGAATAACCTCGCGGCTGCGCACCTGGAAGGTTTTGGCTCGCTGGAAGGCGTGGCGAAAGCGAAAGGTGAAATTTACACCGGCCTGCCGGATAACGGTATTGCCATTCTGAACGCCGATAACAACGACTGGCTTAACTGGCAGAGCATCATTGGTGCGCGTAAAACCTGGCGCTTCTCACCAAATGCGGCCAACAGTGATTTTACGGCGACCAATATCCATGTGACGTCGCACGGCACCGAGTTCACCCTCACTACCCCAACGGGTGGCGTGGAGGTGCTGCTGCCGCTGCCGGGTCGCCATAACATCGCCAATGCCCTTGCGGCGGCGGCGCTGGCAACGGCGGTGGGCGCTTCACATGCGGCAATCAAAGCCGGGCTGGCGAACCTGAAAGCCGTGCCGGGACGCCTGTTCCCGATTCAGCTTTCGGAAAACAAGCTACTGCTGGATGACTCCTATAACGCGAATGTTGGCTCGATGACGGCGGCGGTGCAGGTGTTATCTGAAATGCCGGGCTACCGCATCATGGTGGTTGGCGACATGGCAGAACTGGGCGACGAAAGCGAAGCCTGTCATACCCAGGTCGGTGAAGCGGCGAAAGCGGCGGGGCTGGACTGTGTACTGAGCACAGGAAAATTGAGCCAGGCGATTAGCCAGGCCAGCGGCGTTGGTGAGCATTTTGCCGATAAAGCCGCCTTGATTGAGCGCCTTAAGGCATTAATGACAGAAAAACAAATTGTGACAGTGTTAGTGAAAGGTTCACGTAGTGCCGCCATGGAAGAGGTTGTGCACGCATTACAGGAGAACGGGACATGTTAGTTTGGCTGGCCGAACATTTGGTCAAATATTACTCAGGCTTTAACGTCTTTTCATATCTGACGTTTCGCGCCATCGTCAGCCTGCTGACTGCGCTGTTCATCTCGTTGTGGATGGGCCCGCGCATGATTGCCCGTCTGCAAAAGCTCTCTTTCGGCCAGGTTGTGCGTAACGACGGCCCGGAATCGCACTTCAGCAAGCGCGGTACGCCGACCATGGGCGGGATCATGATCCTGACTGCCATCGTCGTTTCCGTGCTGTTGTGGGCGTACCCGTCCAACCCGTACGTCTGGTGTGTGCTGACGGTACTGGTGGGTTACGGGATCATCGGTTTCGTCGATGATTACCGCAAAGTCGTCCGCAAAGATACCAAAGGCCTGATTGCCCGCTGGAAGTATTTCTGGATGTCGGTGATCGCGCTGGGCGTGGCCTTCGCACTGTATCTTGCCGGGAAAGACACGCCAGCGACCGAGCTGGTCGTGCCGTTCTTTAAAGACGTGATGCCGCAGCTGGGTCTGTTCTACATTCTGCTGGCGTACTTTGTGATTGTCGGCACCGGTAACGCCGTTAACCTGACCGACGGTCTGGATGGCCTGGCAATCATGCCTACCGTCTTCGTGGCGGCCGGTTTTGCGCTGGTGGCGTGGGCGACAGGTAACATGAACTTTGCGAACTACCTGCACATCCCTTATCTGCGTCATGCGGGTGAACTGGTGATCGTCTGTACGGCGATTGTCGGCGCGGGTCTTGGCTTCCTGTGGTTCAACACCTATCCGGCTCAGGTCTTTATGGGTGACGTCGGTTCACTGGCTTTGGGCGGCGCGCTGGGCATTATTGCCGTGCTGCTGCGCCAGGAGTTCCTGCTGGTGATCATGGGCGGCGTGTTTGTGGTTGAGACGCTGTCGGTGATTTTGCAGGTCGGCTCCTTCAAGCTGCGCGGTCAGCGCATCTTCCGTATGGCGCCGATTCACCACCACTATGAACTGAAAGGCTGGCCGGAGCCGCGCGTCATTGTGCGCTTCTGGATTATTTCGCTGATGCTGGTGCTGATTGGCCTGGCAACGCTGAAGGTACGTTAATCATGGCAGATTACCAGGGCAAAAAAGTCGTTATCATCGGGTTGGGCCTCACGGGGCTCTCCTGCGTGGACTTTTTCCTCGCGCGTGGCGTGACGCCGCGCGTGATGGATACGCGTGTCTCTCCGCCGGGTCTGGACAAGCTGCCGGAACAGGTTGAACGCCACCTGGGTGGTCTGAATGATGACTGGCTGCTGGCAGCCGATCTGATTGTCGCCAGCCCGGGTATGGCGCTGGCGCATCCTTCCCTGAGCGCTGCCGCAGATGCGGGCGTTGAGATTGTTGGCGATATCGAGCTGTTCTGCCGCGAAGCGCAGGCTCCCGTTATCGCGATTACCGGTTCTAACGGTAAAAGCACCGTCACCACCCTGGTGGGGGAAATGGCGAAAGCGGCGGGCATGAACGTCGGCGTTGGCGGTAACATTGGTTTGCCTGCTCTGATGCTGCTGGATAAAGGCTGTGAACTGTATGTTCTCGAGCTTTCCAGCTTCCAGCTGGAAACGACCTCCAGCCTGCATGCTGCCGCTGCGACGATCCTCAACGTGACTGAAGATCATATGGACAGATATCCCTTTGGTCTGCAGCAGTACCGTGCCGCCAAGCTGCGCGTTTATGAGAATGCCAAAGTCTGCGTGGTGAACGCCGATGATGCGCTGACCATGCCGGTGCGTGGCGCAGACGAGCGCTGCATCAGTTTTGGCATCACCATGGGGGATTACCATCTGAACCGCCAGCTGGGTGAAACCTGGCTGCGCGTGAAAGGTGAGAAAGTGCTGAACGTGAAAGAGATGAAGCTCTCTGGTCAGCACAACTATACCAATGCGCTGGCGGCGCTGGCGCTGGCGGATGCCGTGGGGCTGCCGCGCTCCTCGAGCCTGAAAGCGTTAACCACGTTTTCTGGTCTGGCGCACCGTTTCCAGCTGGCGCTGGAGCACAACGGCGTGCGCTGGATCAACGACTCCAAAGCCACCAACGTGGGCAGCACGGAGGCCGCGCTGAACGGGCTGCACGTTGACGGTACCCTGCATCTGCTGCTGGGCGGCGACGGTAAGTCTGCTGATTTCTCGTCCCTGAAGCCGTATCTCTCCGGCGATAACATCCGTCTCTACTGCTTCGGCCGTGACGGCAGCGAGCTGGCTGAACTGCGCCCTGAGATCGCCGAGCAAACCGAAACCATGGAACAGGCGATGCGGCTGATTGCCCCTCGCGTGAAGCCGGGTGATATGGTGCTGCTCTCTCCGGCCTGTGCCAGTCTCGATCAATTCAAGAATTTCGAACAGCGTGGTGATGTCTTTACCCGCCTGGCGAAGGAGTTAGGCTGATGCGTTTATCTCTCCCTCGCCTGAAAATGCCGCGCCTGCCAGGATTTGGGATCCTGGTGTGGTTGTTTGCGGCGCTCAAAGGCTGGGTGATGGGCTCTCGTCAAAAAGATAACGACAGCCTGATCATGTACGACCGCACGCTGTTCTGGCTCACAATGGGGCTCGCGGCGGTCGGCTTTATTATGGTGACGTCAGCGTCAATGCCCGTCGGGCAGCGTCTGGCGAACGATCCTTTCCTGTTTGCCAAACGTGATGGTCTGTACATCATCCTGGCATTCTGCCTGGCGCTGGTGACCTTGCGTCTACCGATGGAGTTCTGGCAGCGGCACAGTACGGCGATGCTGATCGCCTCGATCATTATGCTGCTGATCGTTCTGGTGGTGGGGAGTTCCGTAAACGGGGCATCACGCTGGATCGCCTTTGGCCCGCTGCGTATTCAGCCTGCGGAATTTACCAAGCTCTCCCTGTTCTGCTACCTGGCGAACTACCTGGTGCGTAAAGTAGATGAAGTGCGTAATAACCTGCGCGGCTTCTTAAAACCGATGGGCGTGATTCTGGTGCTGGCGGTCTTACTGCTGGCGCAGCCTGACCTCGGTACCGTGGTGGTACTGTTTGTGACCACGCTGGCCATGCTGTTCCTGGCGGGCGCGAAGCTGTGGCAGTTCATCGCCATCATTGGGATGGGGATTTCAGCGGTTGTGCTGCTGATCCTCGCCGAGCCTTACCGTATTCGCCGCGTGACCTCTTTCTGGAACCCGTGGGAAGACCCGTTCGGCAGCGGTTATCAGCTGACGCAGTCACTCATGGCCTTTGGTCGTGGTGAGCTCTGGGGGCAGGGGCTGGGTAACTCGGTACAGAAACTGGAGTATTTACCGGAAGCGCATACTGACTTCATCTTCTCCATTATTGCGGAAGAACTGGGTTATATCGGTGTGGTATTAGCGCTATTAATGGTATTCTTCGTCGCTTTCCGCGCCATGTCCATCGGCCGGAAAGCGCTGGAGATCGATCACCGTTTCTCAGGCTTCCTGGCCTGCTCAATTGGTATCTGGTTTAGTTTCCAGGCATTGGTTAACGTCGGGGCCGCAGCGGGTATGCTGCCGACCAAAGGTCTGACGTTGCCGTTGATCAGTTATGGTGGTTCCAGTCTGTTGATTATGTCGACGGCCATCATGCTGTTGTTGCGCATAGATTATGAAACGCGTCTGGAAAAAGCCCAGGCGTTTACACGAGGTTCACGATGAATCAACCGAAGCGGTTAATGGTGATGGCAGGCGGTACCGGCGGACATGTGTTCCCGGGACTGGCGGTTGCGCACCATTTAATGGATCAGGGCTGGCAGGTACGCTGGCTGGGAACCGCAGACCGCATGGAGGCCGACCTGGTACCGAAACACGGTATTGAGATCGACTTTATTCGTATTTCCGGCCTGCGCGGCAAAGGCCTCAAGGCAATGCTGCTGGCTCCGGTGCGCATTTTTAACGCCTGGCGTCAGGCGCGCACCATTATGAAGCGCTTTAAGCCCGATGTGGTGCTGGGCATGGGCGGCTATGTCTCGGGGCCGGGCGGGTTAGCCGCGTGGTCGTTAGGTATTCCCGTCGTCCTGCATGAGCAGAACGGTATTGCGGGTCTGACCAACAAATGGCTGGCGAAAATCGCCACCAAAGTCATGCAGGCGTTTCCCGGCGCGTTCCCGAAAGCGGACGTGGTAGGTAACCCGGTCCGTGTGGACGTACTGGCACTGCCGTTGCCGGACGCTCGCCTGGCGGGCCGTGAAGGGCCGGTTCGTGTGCTGGTCGTCGGTGGCTCTCAGGGGGCACGCATTTTAAACCAGACGATGCCGCAGGTTGCTGCAAAGCTGGGGGATGCCGTCACCATCTGGCACCAGAGCGGAAAAGGCGCTCAGCAGACCGTTGAGCAGGCTTACGCCGAGGCGGGGCAGCCGCAGCATAACGTGACGGAATTTATCGACGACATGGCGGCAGCCTATGCCTGGGCCGATGTCGTGGTCTGTCGTTCTGGAGCCTTAACGGTAAGCGAAATCGCTGCCGCGGGTTTGCCAGCCCTGTTTGTGCCTTTCCAGCACAAAGACAGACAGCAGTACTGGAATGCCCTGCCGCTTGAGAAAGCCGGTGCGGCGAAAATTTTTGAGCAGCCACAATTTACCGCTGACGCGGTCGCCACCACCCTGGCGGGCTGGAACAGAGACGTATTGCTTGAGATGGCTGAACGCGCGCGCGCGGCGGCTATCCCTGATGCGACGGAACGGGTGGCAAAAGAAGTGAGCCTGGCAGCCCAGGCTTAACCCTCGCAGCGCGTGAAGCGCGGCACGAATTTTAAGTAGTCGATGGCGTTTAGAGAATGAATACACAACAACTGGCAAAACTGCGTTCAATCGTGCCCGAGATGCGTCGCGTCCGGCACATTCACTTTGTTGGCATCGGTGGTGCCGGCATGGGCGGTATTGCCGAAGTGTTAGCTAACGAAGGCTATCAGATCAGCGGGTCTGACCTGGCGCCAAACCCTGTAACGCAGCAGCTGGCGTCGCTTGGGGCGACTATCTATTTCAACCATCGCCCGGAAAACGTGCGCGATGCGAGCGTGGTGGTGGTCTCAAGCGCCATCTCCTCTGACAACCCGGAAATCGTTGCCGCGCATGACGCGCGCATTCCGGTGATCCGCCGTGCCGAAATGCTGGCGGAACTGATGCGCTTCCGCCACGGCATCGCGATTGCCGGGACCCACGGTAAAACCACGACCACGGCGATGGTTTCCAGTATTTATGCAGAAGCGGGTCTCGACCCGACGTTCGTCAACGGCGGCCTGGTCAAAGCCGCGGGCGTACATGCGCGTCTGGGCCACAGTCGTTATCTGATTGCTGAAGCGGACGAGAGCGACGCGTCGTTCCTGCACCTGCAGCCGATGGTGGCGATTGTCACCAACATCGAAGCTGACCATATGGATACCTACCAGGGTGACTTCGAGAACTTAAAGCAGACCTTTATCAACTTCCTGCACAACCTGCCGTTCTACGGGCGCGCGGTGATGTGCGTGGACGATCCGGTGATCCGCGAGTTGCTGCCGCGCGTGGGTCGTCAAATCACCACCTACGGCTTCAGCGAAGACGCTGACGTCCGCGTGGAAGAGTACAAACAGATTGGCGCGCAGGGACACTTCACGCTGGCGCGTCAGGACAAAGAGTTGCTGCACGTGACGCTGAATGCACCAGGGCGCCATAACGCGCTCAATGCCGCAGCGGCAGTGGCCGTCGCGACGGAAGAAGGCATTGATGATGATGCGATTCTGCGCGCACTGGAAAGCTTCCAGGGCACCGGGCGTCGTTTCGATTTCCTCGGTGAATTCCCGCTGGATGCCGTGAACGGTAAAGCCGGTACGGCGATGCTGGTGGACGACTATGGCCACCATCCGACCGAAGTGGACGCCACCATTAAAGCCGCTCGTGCAGGCTGGCCAGACAAAAATCTGGTGATGGTGTTCCAGCCGCACCGCTTCACGCGTACGCGCGATCTATATGACGATTTCGCCAGCGTCCTGTCACAGGTAGACACCCTGTTAATGCTGGATGTGTACGCCGCAGGCGAGACGCCGATTCCTGGTGCAGACAGTCGTTCTCTGTGTCGCACCATTCGTGGACGCGGTAAAGTTGACCCTATTCTGGTTTCTGACCCTGCGCAGGTGGCGGAAATTCTGGCACCTGTCCTGACAGGTAACGATCTGATTCTGATTCAGGGCGCGGGAAATATCGGCAAAATCGCCCGTACCTTAGCTGAAATCAAACTGAAGCCGCAAAACCAGGAGGATGAGCATCATGGCTGATAAGATTGCTGTCCTGTCTGGCGGCACCTCCGCCGAGCGCGAGGTTTCCCTGAATTCCGGCGCCGCTGTACTGGCGGGCCTGCGTGAAGGTGGCGTCAATGCGCACCTGGTCGATCCAAAAGAGGTCGACGTGACGCAGTTAAAAGCCATGGGCTTCGATAAAGTCTTTATCGCTTTACACGGTCGTGGCGGTGAAGACGGCACCCTGCAGGGGCTTCTGGATCTGATCGGTCTGCCGTACACCGGCAGCGGCGTGATGGCGTCTGCTATCTCTATGGATAAACTGCGCAGCAAGCTGCTGTGGCAGGGCGCTGGTTTACCTGTTGCGCCATGGGTGGCACTGACGCGTCGCGAATTTGAATTGGGCCTGCCGGATAGCGTTAATGCACGCATTGCTGAACTGGGCTTACCGGTTATTGTAAAGCCCAGCCGGGAAGGCTCCAGCGTGGGAATGTCCAAAGTCGACAAAGCTGACGATTTAGCGTCCGCTTTAGCGCTGGCATTTCAACATGATGATGAAGTTCTGATAGAAAAATGGCTTAGCGGGCCGGAATTTACC
Source organism: Enterobacter sp. CFEC122 (assembly GCF_052983755.1). Lineage (NCBI taxonomy): Bacteria > Pseudomonadati > Pseudomonadota > Gammaproteobacteria > Enterobacterales > Enterobacteriaceae > Enterobacter > Enterobacter sp. CFEC122. The sequence continues at coordinate 57,586 of NZ_JBRIQR010000026.1, forward strand.
GTCGCGATGCTTGGCGAAGAAATTTTACCGTCAATCCGTATCCAACCCGCCGGAGTCTTCTATGATTATGAGGCGAAGTATCTCTCTGATGAGACGCAATATTTCTGCCCAAGTGGTCTTGAAGCTGAGCGTGAAGCCGATTTACAGTCCCTGGTGCTTAAAGCCTGGCATGTTCTGGGTTGCCAGGGCTGGGGACGCATCGATGTGATGCAGGACAAAGATGGACAATTTTATCTGCTGGAAGCCAACACCTCTCCGGGTATGACGAGCCACAGCCTTGTGCCGATGGCTGCGCGTCAGGCGGGGATGAGCTTCTCGCAGTTAGTCGTACGCATTCTGGACCAGGCGGGCTGATATGTCTCAGGCTGCATTGAACACGCGCAACCGCGATGACGAGGAAGAATACACCTCTTCACGCCGCAGTAATGGAACGCGTCTTGCAGGCATCATTTTCCTGCTCGGGGTGCTGTGCACCGTGTTTATCAGCGGCTGGATGGTCCTGGGCTGGATGGAAGATGCGCAGCGGTTGCCGCTTTCTAAGCTGGTGGTCACCGGTGAGCGTCACTACACGCGTAACGACGATATTCGCCAGTCAATACTGGCGCTGGGTTCGCCTGGCACCTTTATGACGCAGGACGTCAATATTATCCAGAGCCAGATTGAACGTCTGCCATGGATAAAACAGGCGAGCGTAAGAAAGCAATGGCCTGATGAATTGAAGATTCATCTGGTTGAATATGTGCCCATTGCGCGTTGGAATGATCAGCACATGGTTGACGTCGACGGAAATTCCTTCAGCGTCCCGACCGATCGTGTCAACAAGCAGAATTTACCGATGTTGTATGGCCCTGAAGGCAGCGAAAACGAGGTTTTACAGGGTTTTCGTGAAATGGGCCAGGTGCTGGCGAAGGACAGGTTTACGTTAAAAGATGCTGCAATGACGGCGCGCCGCTCCTGGCAGCTTACGTTAACGAACGGCATTAAGCTCAACCTGGGACGCGGGGACACCATGAAGCGTCTGGCGCGTTTTGTCGAACTTTACCCGGTTTTACAGCAGCAGGCACAGACTGACGGCAAACGGATAAGCTACGTTGATTTGCGCTATGACTCAGGCGCAGCAGTCGGTTGGGTACCGGCTCCGGTCGAGGAACCTAATCAGCAACAGAATCAGGCACAGGTACAGGCAGAACAACAATGATCAAGGCGACGGACAGAAAACTGGTAGTTGGACTGGAGATTGGCACCGCGAAGGTTGCCGCTTTAGTAGGGGAAGTTCTGCCCGACGGTATGGTCAATATCATTGGCGTGGGCAGTTGCCCGTCACGTGGTATGGATAAAGGTGGGGTAAACGATCTTGAATCGGTGGTGAAATGCGTCCAGCGCGCCATCGATCAGGCTGAATTGATGGCAGATTGCCAGATTTCTTCTGTCTATCTTGCCCTTTCTGGTAAGCACATTAGCTGCCAGAACGAAATCGGCATGGTGCCGATTTCCGAAGAGGAAGTGACGCAGGAAGACGTTGAAAAAGTTGTGCATACGGCGAAGTCCGTGCGTGTTCGCGATGAGCATCGCGTATTGCACGTGATCCCGCAGGAATATGCGATTGACTACCAGGAAGGGATCAAAAACCCGGTTGGTCTGTCAGGCGTTCGTATGCAGGCAAAAGTGCACCTGATCACATGTCACAACGATATGGCGAAGAACATTGTTAAAGCCGTTGAACGTTGTGGCCTGAAAGTTGACCAACTTATTTTCGCCGGTCTGGCGGCAAGTTATTCCGTACTGACCGAAGATGAACGTGAACTGGGTGTCTGTGTGGTCGATATTGGTGGTGGTACAATGGACATGGCCGTGTATACCGGCGGTGCGCTGCGCCACACCAAAGTGATCCCGTACGCAGGGAACGTCGTGACCAGCGATATTGCTTACGCTTTTGGTACGCCACCGAGCGATGCAGAAGCGATTAAAGTGCGCCACGGCTGTGCGCTGGGTTCTATCGTTGGCAAAGATGAGAGCGTTGAAGTGCCAAGCGTCGGTGGTCGTCCACCGCGCAGCCTGCAGCGCCAGACGTTGGCTGAGGTGATTGAGCCGCGCTATACCGAGCTGCTCAACCTGGTCAACGAAGAAATTCTACAGTTACAGGAACAGCTTCGTCAGCAGGGTGTTAAACATCATCTTGCGGCGGGGATTGTATTAACCGGCGGTGCAGCGCAAATTGAAGGTCTTGCGGCCTGTGCGCAGCGCGTCTTCCATACGCAGGTACGTATTGGGGCGCCGCTGAATATCACCGGTTTAACGGATTATGCTCAGGAGCCGTATTATTCAACGGCTGTGGGCCTGCTCCACTACGGGAAGGAATCTCATCTCAGTGGTGAAGCGGAAGTGGAAAAACGCGTCTCAGTGGGGTCGTGGGTCAAACGACTGAACAACTGGTTGCGAAAAGAGTTTTAATTTTTTTAAGAGACCGGAGAGAATTAGCGGTCTCGGGCGACAGGCACAACGGAGAGAGAAATTATGTTTGAACCTATGGAACTGACCAACGACGCGGTGATTAAAGTCATCGGCGTCGGTGGCGGCGGCGGTAACGCCGTAGAGCATATGGTGCGTGAACGCATTGAAGGTGTTGAATTCTTCGCGGTTAACACCGATGCGCAGGCACTGCGTAAGACGGCGGTAGGCCAGACTATCCAGATCGGCGGTGGTATCACCAAAGGGCTGGGAGCTGGGGCTAACCCGGAAGTGGGCCGCAATGCGGCTGAAGAAGATCGTGAAGCCCTGCGCGCTGCACTGGAAGGTGCGGACATGGTCTTCATTGCAGCAGGTATGGGTGGCGGTACCGGTACCGGCGCAGCACCTGTTGTGGCTGAAGTGGCTAAAGATTTAGGTATTCTGACCGTTGCTGTCGTGACCAAGCCTTTCAATTTTGAAGGCAAGAAGCGTATGGCCTTCGCGGAGCAGGGTATCACCGAGCTGTCCAAACATGTGGACTCGCTGATCACCATCCCGAACGACAAACTGTTGAAGGTTCTGGGTCGCGGTATCTCCCTGCTTGACGCCTTCGGCGCAGCAAACGACGTGCTGAAAGGCGCGGTTCAGGGTATCGCTGAACTGATTACCCGTCCTGGCCTGATGAACGTTGACTTTGCAGACGTTCGCACCGTGATGTCCGAAATGGGCTACGCGATGATGGGCTCTGGCGTGGCGAGCGGCGAAGACCGTGCAGAAGAAGCGGCTGAAATGGCTATCTCTTCTCCACTGCTGGAAGATATCGACCTGTCTGGTGCGCGCGGCGTGCTGGTCAACATTACCGCTGGCTTTGACCTGCGTCTGGATGAGTTCGAAACCGTGGGTAACACCATCCGTGCGTTCGCCTCTGACAACGCTACCGTGGTAATCGGTACTTCACTTGACCCTGAAATGAACGACGAGCTGCGTGTTACCGTTGTGGCAACCGGTATCGGTATGGACAAGCGTCCTGAGATCACCTTAGTAACTAACAAGCAGACTCAGCAACCGGTAATGGATCGTTACCAGCAGCACGGTATGTCTCCGCTGACTCAGGAGCAGAAACCGGCCGCGAAAGTGGTGAACGACCCAACGCCGCAAACGGCGAAAGAGCCAGATTATCTGGATATCCCGGCGTTCCTGCGTAAGCAAGCTGATTAAGAATTGGCTGGAATTAGGGGATTTGCGCTCTTTGTGCTAAACTGGCCCACCGTTAGTGATATACACTCTCGGTTGGATAGTTAATTTGGCGAGATTATACGATGATCAAACAAAGGACACTTAAACGTATCGTTCAGGCGACGGGTGTCGGTTTACATACCGGCAAGAAAGTCACGCTGACGTTACGCCCTGCGCCGGCCAATACCGGGGTCATCTATCGTCGCACCGACTTGAATCCACCGGTAGATTTTCCGGCCGATGCCAAATCTGTGCGTGATACTATGCTCTGTACTTGTCTGGTGAACGAGCATGACGTGCGGATTTCTACCGTAGAGCACCTGAACGCCGCCCTGGCGGGGCTGGGTATCGACAACATTATTGTTGAAGTCGATGCGCCAGAAATCCCGATTATGGATGGCAGTGCTGCACCGTTCGTCTATCTGCTGCTGGATGCTGGCATCGAAGAACTGAACTGCGCGAAGAAATTTGTTCGCATCAAAGAGACCGTTCGCGTCGAAGATGGCGACAAGTGGGCCGAATTTAAACCGTACAATGGTTTCTCGTTGGACTTTACCATCGACTTTAACCATCCGGCGATTGATTCCAGCACCCAGCGCTATGCGATGAACTTCTCTGCCGATGCGTTTATGCGCCAGATCAGCCGAGCCCGTACGTTTGGCTTCATGCGTGATATCGAATATCTGCAGTCCCGCGGCCTGTGCCTGGGCGGCAGCTTCGATTGTGCCATCGTTGTTGACGATTATCGCGTACTGAACGAAGACGGCCTGCGTTTCGAAGATGAATTCGTTCGTCACAAAATGCTGGACGCTATCGGCGACCTGTTCATGTGTGGTCACAACATCATTGGTGCATTTACCGCGTTCAAATCCGGTCATGCGCTGAACAACAAACTGTTGCAGGCCGTCCTGGCAAAACAGGAAGCCTGGGAATATGTGACCTTCGAAGACGAAGCAGAACTGCCGTTGGCTTTCAAAGCGCCAAGCATGGTTCTGGCGTAACGGTTCACGCCGTTTCGTAAAAAATCGACTGGTTAACCTGGTACTCTCTCCGGCCAGGAAGACCAGTCGTTTTTATTTTTACCCTTCTTTGTTTGCCCCAGCGTTATTTCTAGTCTGTCTTGCGCAGAAAGTGTGTGCGTTAGCTGCATTCTTGACCGTTTTTCCCCGCGGCGGCGCCTCATTCCTGCTGATGTGTATTGGCTTTAGTGGTAATATCTGGGCGCTTAAAAAAATAACTGAAGATAGCCTGTAGCAGGCTGGCTTATGTGGTGGAGCAAGTGAGCGGAATACTGACGCGCTGGCGACAATTTGGCAGACGTTACTTCTGGCCGCATCTCTTATTAGGGATGGTCGCGGCGAGTTTCGGCTTGCCTGCGCTCAGCAACAGTGCCGAAGCGGCGACGCCGACGAAGACCTCTACCAGCAAACACGATCTCAATACGCGGGTTAACTTTACAAATCTCGCCTGGCTCGAAGCCAGTCGCCGCCCGAATTTCTCCGTTGATTACTGGCACCAGCACGCTATCCGCACGGTTATCCGCCATCTCTCCTTCGCGATGGCGCCGCAGGCAATGCCTGTTGCGGAAGAGGCGCTGCCGGTGCAGGCGCAGCATCTTGCCCTGCTGGACACGCTCAACGCACTGCTCACGCAGGACAGCCAGCCGCCGGTTATGGTTCGCCAGACGGCGCAACGCGCGCTCGTTCCTCCTGTTTCATTCTCTGTTTCAACCTGGATTAGCCAGGTTCACGGCATTCGCGCCGGGCCTCAACGCCTCAGCTAAATTAACTTTTTCAATACCTTAATTTATCTGCCCATGATGGGGCGTTTGAGAATTTATTATGCTAATCAAATTATTAACTAAAGTTTTTGGTAGTCGTAACGATCGTACCCTGCGCCGTATGCGCAAAGCTGTTGCCGTCATCAACGGTATGGAACCGGCGATGGAGAAGCTCTCTGATGATGAGCTGAAAGCGAAAACGGCGGAATTTCGTGCGCGTCTGGAAAAAGGTGAAACCTTAGAAAGCCTGATCCCGGAAGCATTTGCTGTCGTACGTGAAGCAAGTAAGCGCGTGTTCGGCATGCGTCACTTCGACGTTCAGCTGCTGGGCGGGATGGTGCTTAACGAACGCTGCATCGCGGAAATGCGTACCGGTGAAGGTAAAACCCTGACCGCAACGCTGCCGGCTTACCTGAATGCGTTGACCGGTAAAGGCGTTCACGTCGTTACCGTCAACGACTATCTGGCGCAGCGTGACGCCGAAAACAACCGTCCACTGTTCGAATTCCTCGGTATGACCGTCGGCATCAACATGTCCGGACTGCCCGCACCAGCCAAGCGCGAAGCGTATAACGCGGACATCACCTACGGCACCAACAACGAATACGGCTTCGACTACCTGCGTGACAACATGGCGTTCAGCCCTGAAGAGCGCGTCCAGCGTAAGCTGCACTACGCGCTGGTGGATGAGGTGGACTCCATCCTGATTGATGAAGCGCGTACTCCGCTTATCATCTCCGGCCCGGCTGAAGACAGCTCCGAGATGTACCGTAAAGTCGACAAAATCATTCCACACCTGCTGCGCCAGGAGAAAGAAGACTCGGATACCTTCCAGGGTGAAGGTCACTTCTCCGTGGATGAAAAAGCGCGCCAGGTGAACCTGACCGAGCGTGGTCTGGTGAAAATCGAAGAGCTGCTGGTGGCTGAAGGCATTATGGAAGAGGGCGAGTCTCTGTACTCTCCGAGCAACATCATGCTGATGCACCACGTGACCGCCGCGCTGCGTGCCCACGCGCTGTTCACCCGCGACGTCGACTACATCGTAAAAGACGGCGAAGTGATCATTGTCGATGAGCACACCGGTCGTACCATGCAGGGACGTCGCTGGTCAGACGGTCTGCACCAGGCTGTAGAAGCCAAAGAAGGCGTGGATATTCAAAACGAAAACCAGACGCTGGCGTCTATCACCTTCCAGAACTACTTCCGTCTGTACGAGAAGCTGGCGGGCATGACCGGTACAGCCGATACCGAAGCGTTTGAATTCAGCTCTATCTACAAGCTGGATACCGTGGTCGTTCCAACCAACCGTCCGATGATCCGTAAGGATATGCCGGACCTGGTGTACATGACCGAAGCGGAAAAAATTCAGGCGATCATCGAAGACATTCGCGAGCGTACTGCTAAAGGCCAGCCGGTTCTGGTGGGGACCATCTCCATTGAAAAATCCGAAGTGGTTTCTCACGAGCTGACGAAAGCGGGCATCAAGCACAACGTACTGAACGCCAAATTCCACGCCAAAGAAGCGGATATTGTTGCGCAGGCAGGTTATCCGGCAGCGGTAACCATCGCCACCAACATGGCGGGTCGTGGTACCGATATTATGCTGGGCGGAAGCTGGCAGGCCGAGGTGGCTGAGCTGGAAAACCCAACGCCTGAACAGATTGCTCAGATTAAGGCCGACTGGCAGGTGCGTCACGACGCAGTGCTGGCATCCGGCGGTCTGCACATTATCGGTACCGAGCGTCACGAATCGCGTCGTATCGATAACCAGCTGCGTGGTCGTGCAGGTCGTCAGGGTGATGCCGGTTCTTCCCGCTTCTACCTGTCGATGGAAGATGCGCTGATGCGTATTTTCGCCTCCGACCGCGTGTCCGGCATGATGCGTAAGCTGGGCATGAAGCCGGGTGAAGCCATTGAGCACCCGTGGGTTACCAAAGCGATCGCGAACGCACAGCGTAAAGTGGAAAGCCGCAACTTCGATATTCGTAAGCAGCTGCTGGAATACGATGACGTGGCTAACGACCAGCGTCGTGCGATCTACACCCAGCGTAACGAACTGCTGGACGTGTCCGACGTGAGCGAAACCATCAACAGCATTCGCGAAGATGTGTTTAAAGCCACGATTGATGCGCACATTCCGCCGCAGTCTCTGGAAGAGATGTGGGACATCGAAGGCCTGCAGGAACGCCTGAAAAACGACTTCGACCTCGACCTGCCAATCAAAGAGTGGCTGGATAAAGAGCCTGAGCTGCACGAAGAGACCCTGCGCGAGCGTATCTACGAAACCGCGCTGGACGTCTACAAGCGCAAGGAAGAAGTGGTTGGCGCTGAAATGATGCGTCACTTCGAAAAAGGCGTGATGCTGCAGACGCTGGACTCCCTGTGGAAAGAGCACCTGGCGGCGATGGACTACCTGCGTCAGGGTATCCACCTGCGTGGCTATGCGCAGAAAGATCCGAAGCAGGAATACAAGCGTGAGTCCTTCTCCATGTTTGCCTCTATGCTTGAGTCGCTGAAGTATGAAGTCATCAGCACCCTGAGCAAGGTTCAGGTGCGTATGCCGGAAGAGGTGGAAGCGATGGAACAGCAGCGTCGTGAAGAAGCCGAGCGTCTGGCGCAAATGCAACAGCTGAGCCATCAGACCGACGACAGCGAAGCCGCAGCGGCGATCGCCGCGCAAACCGGCGATCGTAAAGTGGGTCGTAACGATCCATGCCCTTGCGGTTCTGGTAAAAAGTACAAGGCGTGCCACGGCCGTCTGAGCTAAGTTCATAAAAAAACAAAAAGGCGCAGAAATCTGCGCCTTTTTTATGGAAGTGACAATATGAAAATACTGCAAATTGCCGTCGGGATTATTCGCAACCCGCAAAACCAAATCTTTATCACCCAGCGTGCTGCCGACGCCCATATGGCGAACAAATGGGAGTTTCCTGGCGGAAAAATTGAGGCCGGTGAAACCCCGGAAGCGGCGCTGGTTCGCGAGCTTCAGGAAGAAGTTGGGATCACCCCGCTTGGCGCAACGCTGTTTGATAAGCTTGAGTACCAGTTCCCGGACAGACACATCACGCTGTGGTTCTGGCTGGTGGAAAACTGGGGAGGTGAACCCTGGGGGAAAGAGGGGCAGCCGGGTAACTGGGTGGAGCTTCAGGCAAGTGATGCCGAAAAATTCCCGCCAGCTAATGAGCCTGTGATCCTGCGGTTAGTCGAACAACCGAAGGCCTGCTAAGCGACGCGCCAGCAGGCTTTACGGATTACTGCTGGCTTTCACTCCAGTCATCGCTGTCCGAAAGATCGCCTTTACTCGGAATGCGTTTCTCTTCCGCCGCCCATTCGCCCAGGTCAATAAGCTGGCAGCGTTTGCAGCAGAATGGGCGGAATGGACTCACTTCGCCCCAGACAACGGTTTTGCCACAGGTCGGGCAGTTTACGGTGGTGACATCAGACATCGGCACTCCTTAACAACAGGCCAGTTCAAAATCGAGGCGTTCCGGCACGGTGCCATTTTCGCTGTCCAGCGGCATAAAGCGAATCGCAAAGCGGCTCTTATGCCCGGAAATTTGCGGATAAAGCTGTTCGCCAAGCGATAAATTCAGGCGCAGAAGATCGGCATCATCACCGTTGTCCTGGTAGAAACCGTTCAGGCTGGTTTGCTTGCGGAACGGCGCTGAGTTACGGATCAGATCGAGGATCAGCGACAGCGTCTGGTGCATCGGCTCCAGGCTTGCCAGCCAGCTGTTCACCTGCGCGTCACGCTGCGCTTGTGGCATATGGAGCCACATATGCAGCGTCGGCAGGTCGAAGCTGCAGCAACCGCCAGGGATGCTCAGGCGCTGGCGCACCAGGCCAATCAGGCGGTCCTCACGCAAAAACTGCCCGACGCGCGGTGCGGCCATCAGGATGCTGCTGCTGGTTTTAAGCTGCTGACGAAGGGAATCGATACGGCTTACGTCCACCCCCGGAACCTCAGCCCATGCCTGCAATTTACGCTGCTGGCGCTCCAGCTCTTTAAGCAATTCTGTGCGGACATCGCCGCGTTCAATCACATCCAGCAGATCGCCTACATTGCGGAAGAAGTGCAACGCCGTAGCGTGATCGTTAACCGGCAGATGTTGTGAAAGCTGCTGAATGAGGAATTCGATGCGCAGCCAGGTACGCATTTTTTCGTTGAGCGGATGCTCAAAAAGGATGTGAGTCGACATTATGGTTTTTCCTGTGCAACGGCCTGCCCGGCTAACGTCAGATACTGCGCGTGCAGACGGGCAACATCCGATGCAATAGCATCTGGTGCGCCGTTATTATCAATAACATCATCCGCCACGGCAAGGCGCTGAGCGCGCGTGGCCTGAGCGGCGAGAATATGTTCAGCATGCTCGCGCGAGACATGGTCTCGCATCATGGTTCTCTGGATTTGCGTCTCGGGTGCGACATCAATCACCAGTACCCGATCGGCTTTCTGATGCAGCTGATTTTCCACCAGCAGCGGAACCACCCACAAGACATAGGGCGAGCGGGCTTCGGCTATCTGACGCTGTGTTTCCTGGTGGATAATGGGATGGAGCAGGGCATTAAGCCAGGCTTTTTCCGCTGAATCGGAAAAAATGCATTCGCGAAGCTGACGGCGATTTAGCGTGCCATCGGCATTGATGATTGCCTGGCCAAAATGTTCTGCGATGGCCTTAAGCGCGGGTGTATTGGGCTCTACCACCTGGCGGGCAATAATATCGGCATCGATAATCGTGATACCCAAACGAGAAAACGCGTCTGCAACGGTACTTTTGCCACTACCGATGCCACCGGTTAATGCAACGATATACCCCATTAAATCAAATCCTGGGAATTATTCATTATTAAAATCAGTTGATTAAAACTCTCAGGTGCGCCAGCAACTGTTTAGCCCTGTTTACCGGCTTTTTACCAGGTAAATTTATAGGATTGTAGCGTAAAAAAAGAGAATTTCGCAGTCTTGCGGAGCAGGTATTAGTGCGTATGATAGCGTCACTGGAGTTGTGCTTTTAATATATTTGCCTCTAACCCCAGGAATCCGCACATGCGTATCGAAGAAGATCTGAAGTTAGGTTTCAAAGACGTTCTTATCCGCCCTAAACGCTCTACACTGAAAAGTCGCTCAGACGTTGAACTCGAACGTCAATTCACCTTTAAGCATTCCGGTCAGACCTGGTCTGGCGTGCCGATCATCGCTGCCAACATGGATACTGTGGGAACCTTTGAGATGGCAACCGCGCTGGCACAGTTCGACATCCTCACCGCCGTGCACAAACATTACAGCCCTGAAGAGTGGGATGCGTTTGTGGCGTCCGCCTCTGCTGATGTGGTGAAGCACGTGATGGTCTCCACCGGTACCTCCGATGCGGATTTCGAGAAGACCAAACAGATCCTGAATGCTAACCCGGCGCTGAACTTCGTTTGTATTGATGTGGCGAACGGTTACTCCGAGCACTTCGTACAGTTCGTCAGCAAGGCGCGTGAGGCCTGGCCGACGAAAACCATCATCGCGGGCAACGTGGTGACCGGTGAAATGTGTGAAGAGCTGATCCTCTCCGGTGCCGATATCGTGAAAGTGGGCATCGGTCCGGGCTCCGTATGCACCACGCGCGTCAAAACCGGCGTCGGTTATCCGCAGCTCTCTGCCGTCATTGAATGTGCCGATGCGGCGCACGGGCTGGGCGGCCAGATCATCAGCGACGGTGGTTGCACCATGCCGGGTGATGTCGCAAAGGCCTTCGGCGGCGGCGCGGACTTCGTGATGCTCGGCGGCATGCTGGCAGGTCACGAAGAGAGCGGCGGTACCGTCGTTGAAGAGAACGGCGAGAAATTTATGCTGTTTTACGGTATGAGCTCTGAGTCTGCGATGACCCGTCACGTCGGCGGCGTGGCGAAATACCGTGCGGCAGAAGGTAAAACCGTCAAGCTGCCTCTGCGCGGTCCGGTTGAAAACACCGCACGCGATATCCTCGGCGGCCTGCGCTCTGCCTGCACCTACGTTGGCGCCTCCCGCCTGAAAGAGCTGACAAAGCGTACGACGTTTATTCGCGTTCAGGAACAAGAAAACCGCGTATTCAACAGCCTGTAATGGCTATCGCTGGCGCATGCCCGTGCGCCAGCCCTGTTGTACTATCCCGCGCTCATCGCATCTCCCAGGTGGAATATCGGCAGGTACATTGCCACCACCAGCGTACCAATAATGACCCCCGTCACTATCAGAAGCACTGGCTCCAGAAGCGCCGCCAGATTCTCTGCACGTTGAAAGGTCTGTTCCGTATGATGGCGGGCAAGGTTTGCCAGCATGATATCCAGCGCACCTGACATTTCACCGGTTCGTAAAAGCTGAACACAGAGCGGGGTAAAGATTGCCGCTCTTTGAAAGGATGACCAGACGGGAAGGCCTTTTTCAATGTCCTCCCGCACGCCGCGCAGCATTCCCTGCCAGTACTGACTTTCAACGGTCTCCTCGGCACTCTCCAGGCCCTGTAAAAAGGGGATACCCGCCTGTTGCGTGAGTGACAGCACGGTAAAGATGTGTCCCAGCTTTTGACCTTTTGCCAGTGCGCCCATCACGGGCGTATGCAGCAGGATGCACTGCCAGCGAGGGTTCTGCCGCAGAGCCCAGGCGACGGCTAAAGGGGCCAATAGCAGGAGGAACAACGCAAGGGCATATGACTGCATAAAGGCGGCCATCCCCATAACCATCTGTGTCAGCACGGGAAGCGGGGTATTAAACGTTTTGTAGATCGCGGCAAACTCGGGCAGGACCAGAGTAACCATCGCCAGCACGACGAGCACAGCCAGCGTCAGGACGATCGCCGGGTAGCGCAGCGCCTTTTTCACTTTTGCACTGAGCTGCTGCTGCGCTTTTTGTTGCTGCGCGAGCTGACGACAGCACACCTCCAGCTTCCCCGTCAGCTCTCCGGTTTTCACCATCGAGACATGCAGCGGGCTAAAAACGGCTGGCCACTTTTTTAGCGACTCAGAAAACGGGCATCCTTCACTGAGTTCATCGGCAATGCTTTGCAGCAGCGCCTGCCACGGTTTTGACGGATGTTGCTCTGCCAGCATTTGCAGGCTGTGGGACAGCGTCAGCCCAGCCTGCAGAAGCGAGGCGAGCTGATGAAACATCTCGTCGCAGTGGTGTGGCCGCCAGCGGTGTCGCTGCGCGCATCGGGTCAGCGTCAAAGGATGGAGGTCGTTACGCATCAGCCGGGTGAAGGCCGCATTGCGGTCTGTGGCCCAGAGTGTCCCGCTTCGGGGCTCTCCATCTTTGGTGAGCGCACGCCAGCGCCAGAGCTGATTAGCCGCCATTGGGCATTCCCAGGACGCGCAACAACTCTTCAATCGTGGTTAGCCCTTGTTCGACGGCCCTGCAGCCGTGTTCAAAAAGAGAAACCATCCCCGCCTGCCGGGCGCTCGCCTCTATGACGTCAGTTCCCGCCCCGCTGGCAATGGCCTGCCGCAGGGCATTGTCGATGGCGAGTACTTCAAAAATGGCCACGCGGCCATAAAAGCCGTGATAACAGCGATCGCAGCCGGTGGGCTGCCAGCGTGGAAGCGGCCTGGGCCATACTGAGCGAGGTAGTTGAGCCTGATCGCGGGTTTCCCGGCGACAATGTGGGCACAAACGCCGGACCAGTCGCTGGGCAATCACCATCGTCAGCGCGGAAGAAATCATCCAGCGCGCGACGCCCATCTGCTCCAGGCGAATCAGCGTTTCCGTCGTCGAGTTGGTGTGCAGGGTCGACAGGACTACGAATCTCTTATGATAAACTCCTGTTAAGTCTATCATGGTAACTTACTAGCTCATGCCAAAAGCAATCTCATACATTCGATTTTCCTCAAGAATTCAGGCATCTGGAGACTCAACCAAACGCCAGAACAAGTACATAAATGAATGGCTCAAGAATAATCCAGACTATCATTTGGATGAATCGCTCAGGTTCCAAGACCTCGGCATAAGTGGTTACTCTGGTGCTAACGCTAAATCAGGTGCATTTGGTGAATTCTTAGCCGCTGTTGAATCAGGGGTTATTGAGGCAGGTTCAGTGTTGTTAGTTGAATCACTGGATAGGGTAAGCCGTCAAGACATTGACACTGCAAGAGAGCGTCTGCGAAAGATTTTATTAGCTGGTGTTGATGTGGTCACATTGGCTGATAACTCATGGTACAAGAAGGAAAGTCTTAATGACCCTCTCAGCTTGATTAAAGCTGTACTTATCATGCAACGAGCTAATGAAGAATCCGCTACGAAATCAAAGCGGTTAAGGTCTGCATGGGATGCAAAACGAGAAGAAGCGGCTAAGGGTAAGATAATGTCACGGCGCTGTG
>NZ_JBRIQR010000027.1:0-67778 GCF_052983755.1 Enterobacter sp. CFEC122
TTTTTCTGCGGCACGCGCACCAGAGGATGTTGCGTTTGAGATCGGCGATATCCTCAAACATGATGCTGCGAATATCTGGGTTCGTAGCGATGGGACAAAACTAAAATTTGAGGGTAATATTACTTGCTCTACCCTCCAAGAGGCTGAGGCCCGATTTACACAACAAATTGCCGAAATTGGATGAGAAATCTAAGCCACTCAGTGAAGAACTACTAAAGTGCCTTTATTGGCTGGCTCTTGCTTTCTCAGCCTGCCTTATGTCGGCCTTGTCGCGGTTACACTGCCCAAGCGCAGAAAGCAGGCTGACATTCAGGTCAAGACTTTGCCCCCATGACATCGGATCCAGGATAGCCGGGTAAGGCGTCTCAGCCGTGAGGTTTGCCGGAAGCGGCACCACCGGCACCTTGATGTAAACCGTCCGCGTATTGCTGCAGCCGCTTAACTGCGCCATCAGGAACAGGGCGGCGAGCACAATCATCGTTCGCAACAGCAACCTTGATATCTGCCGATGCTCCCGATGCGTCCAGTGCGATCTGCTCTTTTGCATGCTGGTTGACCTCGGAGATGGTGTTGAAAATAGTCATGTTGGTCAGGACGTTAGAGGTCACTGACTCAGCGGCGTTAATCTGCTGCTCTGCGGTTTCTGCGCGCGTCTGCTGCTGACTGGCAGCGTTGTGGTAGTGCATTGCCAGCCAGCCAAGGCAGACAATCAGGCACACCAACACCGCGGAGATAATGGCGGTAAGGCGGTTCACTGATCTATCCCCCAGCATGCCAGTGCGCTTTCCTGGACGCGCCGCTCGACCTGACCGTAACAGCCGTTCTTTTGGCCTTTGGTTAGTCGGCAATCACGGCCACCGTCTTTAATCCACCAGCGGATTGCTTCGCATGCCCCTTTACGGTCACCAGCGTTGATGCGATGGTAGAATGTCGATGGATAGCATTTCCCGGGACCAATGTTGTACGGGCAGAAGGACGCAATGCCTACCTTTTGTGGCTCTGTCAGAGGCACTTTGATATTGCGATCAACCCAGGCTAATGCCTTATCGCGTTCAATAGCGTTAACCTTGCGACATTGTTCTTCAGTGGCCGTCATGCCTTTAACAACACGCCTGCCATCGATGACGGTCACGCCGTGACATAAAGACCAGACCCCACCCGGATCAACAACGGCCACCAGCACATTGCCTTCTTTCTCGCTGATGAACTGGTCAAAAATGAGTGGAGCAGATGCACCTGATGCGATTAGTGCCAGAACTGCTGCGCTGAGTTTTGATTTATTAGACATCATTCACCTCGCGCAGCTCTTCGACGGTCTGCTTTGATTTGGAAATAGAGGTTGGTGAGAAAGGTGAGCAAGCCGAACAGTAAACTACCGATCACACCTATAGCCGCCCACTGCTCTGGGGAGTAACCGTCAAGAAGTCTTCTAAACCAGTAAATGGCACTACCTCCCGATGCGCCGTAGGAAATGCCAGTAGTTATTTTGTCCATTCGATACATGCTCTCACCTCGCTCTATGCGGGTGCTGTCGTGAGAATAAAAAAAGCCCGCTTTTGAAGGCGGGCTAATGAGTTGACTATTTGTAAGGTAGGTGTGAGTAAGGCCTATGCTCAGGAGTGAAGCTGTATCGGCTGATTCACTATCGGTCCAGGAGAACCACAGGGCATTCAGTTACTTCCCACAACTCAAAGAGTAGCAGCAGTTTGCAAAACCATAAAAAAAGGCCTGCTTTTTATAGCAGGCTCTCAAGGAATTTGAAGCTTGTATTATTGTTGTCATGGTGCCGGGTGCCTCCCGGTGACTCTACCCCAGTCAGCAAAGCCGCGCGCATACCTGCAGATAGCAGTCGACTGGAACGCCCTTTCGCTTAGAAAGGATTCACCACAGAAATAAATTACGCTGAACTTATTCCTTCGGTCAATGGTATTAGACATCGCCACCTGATGGAGGTCTTACAAATGAAAAAACCTCGCCGAAGCGAGGCTATTTGAATTTGAGGCACCTCATCCAACAAACCACCCCGGTTAGTTGGATTTTGACGAGATGCTTTTGGATGAGCGCTGAACCCAAGGGTCAGTATTTTCACACAGCAATTTTGCGAAAAGCAGCGCTCACGCAAAAACATCTATGGGAGATGAAGGAAATTGGCATCGATAATGAAATCCGAGATAACATCAATGTAAATAACAACTCCAGCTATAAGGCTGGCAATCAGTATCAGGGCAATCATCCAGACGCCCATAGGTCACCTCTTCTGTGGTATTCCCAATACAATCCTTATTCATCACTACATAGAGATGAAAGTACATTGCACAGCTAACCACAAAACAGATTACCAACGCCAGCGTTTTGAGTATCTTTAACAATACATTCTCCCTGTACATTTATTGTACGCAGTTTAATTCAAACTGGATCAACAAACTGTCAACACAAGGGATAAACCATAGCTTGCAACACCGGGCCCTTAAAATTTTTTTTACGTCGAATATGTCTGGTGAGTTCGGCGATATGACAGGGGTACTGGTGGAATGCACCTTCGCGAATACCCCTGTCGTATCGCCGTAAAACAAAAGCCCCGACCGGCGGGGCTTTCGTTATATTCAAATTGTCGCTTAAGTTCGCTGCCATCGCGGCGCAGCTCTGCCAAGCATGAATAAATTATCTAAATTCCTGGCTCGTTTTCAATATATAAATAGAATTAGAGCACGAAAAGTTAAAACCCAATCATTCAGCTCTGCTCAGCCAGGAGCTTCCGCGTAGATAAAAAGACCTTCGCCCTGAATATCTCCAGGCACCAGCGAACTCGTTTTCTGGCCTCCCAGTCCGTTAGCCACGGTGCGATAGACTGTAGTTCCCTCGTAATGTCTGAGATTTTTTTGCGTGTGGTGTAATACTGCAGACCGACGATATAAACCGGGTCATTTACATCAAGCGCCTGCAGCACTGACTGCTCGACAAAATCAACGTCATCATCGTGCATAGCTTTATCAATGATGCTGGTGGCGGGCTGTGGCCACAAAATTGCGTGAGCACGATTTAACGCCTGCGGCCCTCTGAATCCCTCTGCTCGAGCTTGTTCCAGTGCAGCTGTAAAGCGAGACAATGCCTTATCCGACCATCGCCCGCCCTTAAGAACATCCCAGCATGCATGAGCGCGAGGCAATCGTGGGGCTGTTCCACCGCTTACCCCCTCGCCCCATGTTGTCAGCAATGATTTAATCCATGCCGACTGAATACCTGTAAGAAGCATGCTTTTACCCAGCCAGCTTTTACGCGGCGCACTCGCTGCTTTACCCAGCGCTTCAATATGATTACGGCGTTGACGTGGTGTCATCCTGTTCGCTCCTTACGCCAGAACGCCGAGCGCGTAGGCCCGGTCCAGCACTCTAATGATCATTTCCAGCTGCGAGCCATATTTGCGCTCGAATGCCAGTCGGTCGTTATGCAGTTCGGTGTGATGCTTTCGGCAAAGTGGTATGGAGAAGATGTCATGCGCTTTTGTCGCCATGCCACCCTGCCCCCATCCGATTAAGTGATGTGGGTCGTCTGATTGCTGCTGGCAGCATTCACAGGGCTGTGTTTTCACCCAATTCAGATAATCGCGACTTTCCCAGCGAAGACGCTTTGGTCGACGCATGAAAGACTGAGGCGGCGCCGGATCCTCCATCACCCCCACCAGAGGTTCGGTCAGCGCATCAGGCAGGTCAGCGGATGAAACTAATTCCCCGAGGATGCTGGTGGCCGATACTGAAGGCGTAATATCGCTTTCACGACCAATCCTGCTTTCTTGAGGTAAACGAAGCGCTTCACGAACGCAGGATTCTGGAAGTGCATCCGTAACCCCTTTACGAACTGCCCACCAGCAGAGTTCAGCGAGGGAAATCTCGCGGCTTTTGTCGATAGCGAGTGAAATACGAACCGAATCCAGAACAAAGGCAATTACATTTCTGCGTGCCAGCTCTGCCAGTGCTTCGGTACGCTGCTCTCGCAAGTGGTTATCACAATAGCCACAAAGCAGGATGGAGCCAGGCTCATGGTGCATAATGGTTAGTTCGTGATAGTGGTATTCACTGTGAGCGAACTGGCAATTTCCGGCGCCGTGCTTTAGCAACCAGTAATCAAGCCCACTTATACCACCAGCTGCAGTCAGGACCTTTTCATTCAGAAAGAAGCTTCGCAGCTGCTCGTTTTCAGCCAGTGGCTGCCGCACGTCCGAAACGCGACCAGTTTGATATCCAGCCATACTTTCTGGCTGGCGCTCGATTAATACTCTACCTGCGGTGAACAACTCCATCAGCTCTCTTTCTGGCTTCAAAAGTACGACACCCAGCTCCCGTGCAATCACAGGTTGAAGAAGCGCACGCATCACTCGCTCTCCCTGATAATGATCTGCCCGTTCTCGCCCCAGAGCTTTGTTATCCTTGAATCCCATATATGCGTGTCGTCTTCGAAGAGCGCATCCATCAAAGACTTCATCAGGTTATCAAGATCGGGTTTACCCTGATGGGGCTGCCCGTTCATCTCTGCGCGCTTCTTTTTGCTCCAGCTATTAGGCATCGGAAGAACGAAGGTAACGTGTGAATTTGACTCTGGCATGTAAATGCCCAGCAGCCGGACGTGATCGCAAAAGGCCCGGTAACGCATAACTTCAGGGCGCTTTTTCCATTTGTCTGCAAGCGTCATGCGTGGCTTACCCATCGGGAGGATGTTGTAGACTGTCACGATCACCCCCATGCCCGGGAACGCATACTTTGCGCTGTCTTAGCTGAGGATTTTTGCTGAGGTAGTAATGCGCTGACTATCCAAAGACGAGGGTCAATATCGAGGCTTTTCTCGACGGGGACGCCTTTAGACTTGTAGCGAGCCACCAGTTCATTGGCTTCTTCGGTTGTCAGCCCGGTGTGAGTGAACCAGCTTTTCTTCATGCCGCCTCCTGCAGGAGTGACATCAAAAGAAAAATGCTGGCCCGTTGAGGGGTCAGTAGGGATTTATTCGGGTTTGGTGTTTGCGCCATGGTTTCTCTCCAGTGGCGCAGCAGGTATAGGGTGTTCAGGCCTATGACGGGAGTGTAACAGAATTCCTGGAAACGCGATAACCAGCCCGTTCAAGCATTTGCGTAAAGAGTGTCGGTGTTCCTACTATCTCATCATCCTGTAACGGCATAAATGATACTTCATCCCCACGTCTGTACATGAGCGCGCGACCACTATCAGGAAATGAGTGCAGTCGCGCAACGATAACCCCATCGTTGCATCTGATGACCGCATAGCCCTTGTTAGGTAATTCTTCTTTTTGTTCCACCAATCTCCCCTCCAAACTGGAAAATTTCTGCATGCTGTTTCAATAAAACCAGTCGTCTGCACTTTCCCAGGTCTGCTGGAGGATTTCCTCAACCGTCTTTTTAGCTTCTTTTTCGCCACCGTAAACACTTAACCCATCGGAACCTGCGCGACGCACAATCAGACAGCACTCATCGAACTGACTCTGGAGTCGTTTTAAAAATTCTCTCTCA
This sequence comes from Enterobacter sp. CFEC122, assembly GCF_052983755.1. Lineage (NCBI taxonomy): Bacteria > Pseudomonadati > Pseudomonadota > Gammaproteobacteria > Enterobacterales > Enterobacteriaceae > Enterobacter > Enterobacter sp. CFEC122. The sequence goes on from NZ_JBRIQR010000027.1 coordinate 5,516, forward strand.
AGTGCCGGGACTGCACCCTCTGGAAGTTCTTTAGTACGATCAATGGTTAATTCAACTTTCATAAGCGCCTCCACCGCAAGAGCTGTATGTATATACAGTACACTTATGGAGGGGTTTGATCAACGCCTTAACAGCACGAATTGTTAAAGTTTGATTATGTTGTTTACAAACAGGACAGTGGGCGTTAATGTCGAAGCAAGTATAATTCACCCAATAAATTCTTCATTAAATCAGCACCATATAACTAATCTTTAATGGAATCGACAAGCCATGACAATAGCCACTTCACCCAGACTCATTCTTCGTTCATTTAAAGAGAGTGATGCTTTAGCACTTCTGGATTATCTGTCTTCGCCACGTACTCCCTGTTTTCAGGACGAAACGCTCAACTCAGTTGAGGATGCCGTAGACGAAGTATGCAGAAGAGCAAATGATCCAAGCCAATTTGCTGTTTGCCTCAAAGAAACCGACCTCGTGATTGGCCATCTGTTTGCAGAAAATAGTGGCGAACCAGATGCTAATACGTGGTCCGTAGGTTGGCATTTTAATCAACGTTATGAAGGATACGGGTACGCCACAGAATCAGTAGGGACCCTGTTTAAATATTTGTTTAACGTGAAACAGGCAAGACGTCTCTACGCATACGTTGAAGACTACAACCTGTCCTCACAAAGATTGTGTTCCCGCCTTGGGATGCGACAGGAGGGTTGCTTTAAAGAGTTTGTTTCATTTATTACGGATGAAGGCGAGGAAAAATATGACAATACATTTGTTTATGCCTTACTAAAAAAAGAATTTAAATCAACGATTTAAATTATGTTTTAAGTGCTTATCACAGGATGTAACTTTTTGGCTGAGCCATATAAGCCCCCTGTGTGCAAGGAGCGGACATTCATTGTACTGATTTGTTGAGTTCAACCGGGCATAGAATGCTGTCTGCTGCAGGTTATTTATTATTTTGCCAAATATTTTCGCATCAGTGCATTTTCTAATGTAATTCCACGGCAAATAGGAAAACCTCTCTCCACTACATGAAAGCCGTGTCGTAGAAAGAACGCTTCCGCAGCCTTACTTACATTTGAGGTAAGCTCTCTAGTTCCATGTTGCCTCGCTTCCTCATGAATACAATTCATTAGTAATGTCCCTACCCCCTGTCCTGAATAGGTTCCTGAGACATAAAAATGGTCAATGTACCCATTTGGTTGGAGATCTGCATATCCAGCTATTTCGCCATCAACCTCTACAACAATAGGGGATAGTTTCCTCATGTGATTGGCCCATTGTTCCTGGTCGATTTCTGCCGGGGCCCAAGCATCAATTTGTTCATGTGTGTAGTAGTCTGATGCGATGGTATGTACAGAAGAATAAAACACGTTAAATAATGAGATTTCATCCCCATTACGGAACCTTCTTATTTTCATATAACCTCATTATGAAAGCTGCTTGTAGAACAATGGTACTTTTTGTGAAACAGGGTGTCATCTCCTCTCTCACAGTGGGCCCATGCCCAGTTAGCCAGTCCGTTCTGTGCCAGGAGCAGACAGTTACAAAATCTCTGTAAGTTCAAATTCCTCAAAGATAAGTTCCATTTCTTCAGAAAAAGTGCCTTCACGTTCAAAATAACGCTTATGACCTTCATTCCAATACTCCAGACTTAAATCGCCTTCACCTTCCTTACTGGCGAGTTCACTCGTCATTTCACTGAAGCGGATGACTTGCATCCTGAGAGTTCTAATCACGCACATTGGCTGTCCGGCTCCGTTAAGAATGATATTATAACTTCCAACGCAGGGAGCTTCGCCTCGTTCATACTCATGCTGAAAAGAAACTATCGAAGAGCATGTCGCTGTTTTACTCCCACTCAAAACCAGTTGTACGAGTTCGTCAGCAAGTTCTGGGCTGTCGCCAAATTGCCATGTCAGTGCACCGGGATAAATTTTTTTTAATTCTTCGAGCTTTGCCATTTTTAGCCTTTGTTAATTTGATTTGCTTAGAGGAAGAGACCCATTTCCAATCAATATGAACTATCTAATGCAAAAATTCACCGTTGTTCCATTACTGAGAGCTTCCGCTTCTCGCTCAAAGCGGACCTTCATGAGCATACAGATGCCGCGGTTAAGCGGCATTTTCTTTTACGTTCACATTACTATCTGGTATGTGAAAAGCGTTTCAGATCGAAATCGATTATTGTGCGTTGGTCACGGAAAATGCCGCAACGACCGTATCGAATCAGTTCGCCCCGTGCAAGGACTATTCGTATGTATTTCTCTGCGGTGGTGCGATGCAGATCGAACATTGAAGCAACTTCTTTCGTCGTGATACGACCACGCTCTTTCACTAACTCAGTGATCCTGCTAATGATTTGAGCGCGCTCACTCTGTGTTTTTGGTCTTGGCATCGGTTACGCCCTCCCCGCCATGTGCAGGCAGTCTTTACGACGCTTGGCGATACGGGCAACCTCAACAGCACTACCAGCTATGCCAAACATTTCTGAATACACCGCAGCTGCTCTTCGCCATAGGCCTTTTGCCTCAAGCGCCTTCGCTTTCTCCTCTGCGGCCTGCATCCTGACTGGATCGCTTTTTTCCGCCATACACGGAAGGATTACATCCGGAATATCCGCGTGTGGTACCGCCTCGTATGTGTACTGAACACTATTCCGGGAACGAACGATCACTCCTTGGTCGCTTAAGTCACGAAGCAATTTGCCAGCTGTTGCACCTGACATATCCAGTGCCTCTGCAACATCGCCTACGGCGCAGTTCGGTTGGTAGCGCACAAACACTGCTACCTGCTGTTTTTGTGTTAATGCTTTGGTCATTGGTCAATACTCGATTAGTTGGTTAAACCTGCCGCTTTACGGCGTTGGTACTCTTCCATCAGCAGCTGTGCCGGAGTTGGCCCTGCCGGATGCTGCGGTGCAGCTAGCTGGCGACGGATTGGAGGAACCGAAAGCCCGTTGCTTACGTTCTTCGTCCATTTGGTTAATAACTTCTCTGCCAGTTTTTTAAGTTCCCCCTCGGTCATCTGACGCTCAACACCAGTTCTGCGCATTTCGATGCAGATGTGATACAGCACCGGCTGCGGCCACGGATATTTGTCACTACCCGAAAAACGATACGACTCGTTACGCCAGCGACTGTATTCACTCATCACGCGGTCAGATGTCAGCCCAAACGGATTGGCACCACTCTCTGAAACCAGCGAAACGAACTCAGCAAGATCCGGGGGCCATGTATTACCTACTGCGCAACGGTCCATGCATTGCTGACAAACCAGTTTGATCTGTGCCTCAGTCATCGAACCTATCTGAGCTATCCAAAGGGCCGTGGGTTCTGCCCCATTCTTCTGCGTCCAGCGGTTCGAGAAGATTTCCCCCATCACATGCCATAAGCGCCACGCTGTCTCCGTCGCCATCAAGTCCGTTCCGGCGTCGCCACTCTGCGTGTGCTGACTGTATTTGCTGGACAGCTCGGGATGCTGCTGGCTGTGGTCGAACTGATGCATTCTCGGTACCTCCCGTTTGTGGTGCTTTCAGAACCTTTGCGCGATCCAGGTGGCGAGCGAACTTCTGCTCCCACTGAATTTGATGAAACACTTTCCCTTCGGCTTGCCAGTAAGCGATGAAACTGCTGAGCTCGGCTTCAATATTTATGCCCGCCTTGATCGGCATGCCCCACAGGTTTGCCTGTCGTGCAAAGTCGGCTGTTGGATTCCAGTTTTTAAACATCCGGAATTTGCCGAATGGCTGCTGTTGCCCAATTCCGATACCTGGCTGATCCGGATAATCAGGAATAACAGGTTCGACCAGTTCTCTATGTGTGGGGTTTAGATCTTTATGGTTCCTTGGTAGATTCCGTGTCCCGTTTTTGGGACTGTTTAAAGGGAAAAACGGTACTCTTTGGTTAAAATATGAACTGTTAACAATCCCGTTTTTGGTACCCTTATCGCCTGAAATAGTCCCGTTAATGGCACTGTTTGTATTAACAGTTCCGTTTTCGGTACGGTTCAAATTAACCGTCCCGTTTTTGGGAGCCTTTAAAGAGTTCCGGTTTTGGGTCTGTTCGGCATCGGGGATGCTTTCCTCAACACCGACCAGCTTGTACACAGGAATTTGCTTTGTCCTGCCGCGCCGTTCACCTGTATCGACAACCAAGCCGATTTCCTGCAGATGCTGCAAGCCTGCAAGCACCGTCTTTCTGTCCATCTCAGTAGCCTCTGCAAGCGCAGCGACGGACGGGTAAGCGCACAAGTCAGCGCCGCACATATCAGCCAGCCAGGTCAGGATCGCCTTACTGGAGGATTTTCCGGTCTTAACTTTCTTGGCCCACCGCATTGCATCAATGCTCATGAAGCCTCCGGGTAGAATTCATTGGTCACAACTCGATTAAAAAAATTGCGGCGCTACGGCGCTGATACTCGCCAGTAGTGGTCCCGCCGCGTCAGCAGGTAACATGTTGAATAATGCGATTGCCGCCTCGCGGATTTCTTTTTCAAGCTTTTGCAGCGGTGCGCCCAGCAACTTCGCCTGATGCGCCTCACTGCATTCTTTGATAGCGCTCGCCACCAGCTCGGCTTCCGTTCTGGCGTTACTGAGTCCATGCTTTCTGGCGATCTCAATGGGCATAGCGGCGACGATTGCCCCCGACAGTTGCATGATGTATGCGGTGTATTTTTCCGAACCACCTTCGTTTTTCAGATACCGGAATAAATTCTGCTTGTTGACCGCGATACCGCGGCCCCCTTCCTTCGCCCACTGCTCAGCCACCATCTGAGCGATTTTCTCCTGCGCCTGGCCGGGCAAAGTGGATTCCCACTCCCGAACTGCAACCTGTATTGAACGGTGCTTAAAGCTATCTCGCCGATGCGCCATAAATTGATTTTGTGTTTTCAGCGGTCCGGCCAGGCGTTGGTTATGATGTTGATATGTAGCTGACTGCATGATTAAGCCTCCTTCTGAGGTAATCCATCTGTTGCGTTGGGATAGAGGTCTGGACGTAATTCATGCGGGGTGACTTCCCAATCCAAAGCTCTGCATGCGTTTAAAACTTCTGTGCTTGCTACCTGAGTACGGAACCAGACAGATACAGTCTGCGAGTTTTTACCTAAGCGGCGAGCCAGTTCTGTTTGGCTGCCACACAGCGAAATAATTTTTTGTTGAATGTGTTCTTTCATGCTTCCTCCCAATTTATGAATCACATGATTGATAAATAATTTGTCAATGTCAAGAAACTTAATCAATCACATCTGATAAGAAAGTTTGTATGCTTGCTTATGGGTTTGATTTGGATACGAACATGAACTTCGAAGAAAGACTGTTACGAGCTCTTGATGAAGCCGGGATATCTCAATCTGAGCTGGGCCGCAGAGTGGGGGTAAACTCACAAACGGTTAGTAACTGGTGCAATACAGGTAATTTTCCTCGCAAGGAAAAGTTGGCTTTATTCCCGGAAGCATTAGGTAAACCACTGTATTGGTTCTTTTTATCTGATGAAGAAGAGGCGCATCTTAAGGCAACCAGCGAAAGCAAAACGGTACTGAACGAGAAACAAGCTGCGTTGTTGGAAGTTTTTGATCAGTTACCTGAAGTTGAACAAACCAGGTTCATACAGCTGGCCAGCGACCGCCTCGAAGAGCTCGATAAATTTATGGCTGAATTTCTCAGCAAAAGGAAGATTGAGCCCGCTCCAACCAAAGACTGATAAAGAACACTCTAAGGGCCGCATTTAGCGGCCTTTTTTTGACCCTGGCATCTCCTCTACCCCCTTCAAAAATCATCATTGCAATTATATATATCAATTAAATGTTGAACTTTGACATATTTATTTGTAATCTGAATTTAGAAAATCAGTCATCAAGGCAGGACGCCCATGAAGTAGCTGCCGGCGGCATACGAAACACCGGATGAGATGGCAAGACAATCGCGCAGCAGGTTTACCGTTCCGCCAGCCTGGCGTTAAAGGCAGAAAAAAAGCGCCCATCAGGACGCCTTGCTCTTTAAAAATCTGGATATCTCTATGTGGCTGGTTAGCTAAAGGAACCGCCACCAAGTGCTCTACCAAGCTCACTCATAGACCGGTTTGTTTCATGTTCCTGATTCAATTCCGTCCGAAATTGATTACTGCATGAAGGGCATTGAACTTTATGAAAGATACTGTTTTTACTTGTATAAATCGCCTGAAGGAAAGATATTTTTCCTTGATGATAACAGTGTGGACAGGCGTAGGGTTCGCCTGTGCCGCCATCGTTGAGGCTATCCCGGACAGCATAAATAAAATGCCCCGCTCCAGTTTTGTATTCCGTATAGCTTTCAAAATTTCGCTTTTCTTTATTAGCTTCGCTCAATTTGCGCTTAAGCGATGTTATGTCTTCGTGCTGCGTAGACAGCAACTGAGCAAGCCGCAGATTTTCAATCTGAAGATCCATTAATTGGCGCTGTAACTCATAAGTCGCCTTTTGTACTTCTGATTCATCCCTTGCATCTTTGATCACACCAAGTAGGTCAAGAGAGGTTTTTAGCGCTGATAATGAGGCCGAAATTTCAGAAATCATGGTTTTAAGCACATTGCCATTAGGGATATCCAGATTAACTGAATCCTTGTTGTTGGGGAATAGCAGGATCCACCGAGCCTGACGTGGATAAAAGACAGGCATAACAAAATGGAGATAACCATGATCGATTTCGCACGCAAAAAAGCTGGCTGCCAAGCCGTTCGCTTAAATCTGTTTGAAGTTCTGGTCCGCAAGCTTTGCTACTTACTGGCGCAAAAAGGCAACCCAGAGTTAAAGGCATGGGCTCGTTCTTTGCCCTAATCGTTACCGTCTGTGCCCTCACCGGGGAATCCTCAGACATCATGCTCGGTGTATACAAAACCGAATCTGGCTGTGATGCAGCAGCTAAAGAGCAGCACATTAAAGGAGTGTGTTACCCATATAAACCGGCTGGAGAGCAACAGCCTGCTTTCAAGTTTTAAGCGAGTTATGACCAATGGCTGTTACCAGCCCCTAAAAGCACAAAACCCGCGCAAGGCGGGTTAAGTACCCGGTCAGCCGACCAAAGCTTTCCGGAATCGAGTTTTGACCAATGACCACTACCCAAGGCGGCAATCACTAGCTGCGGGTATCTTACAACCAAAATTAAGGACCCGATATGGAATTCTTTCATTTAATCAAGGCAACACAAAAATCCGGCAAAGAAGATGCCGTTATCTGGTTCACGGCTAAATCAGAAGCACGAGCCAATTTGCAGCTGGATGTAGGGCTGGAAGATGCTGGCATTGAAACCGGCCGGGGCAAGGATTATAGCAAGCCTGTCCGTACCGATTTCCCTGTTTACAACGACCTACCGGAAGAATGCACAGTGGATTACACCTGGTGCAAACGCTACGAACTCCAGGACGATGGACGCACCTGGCTGCCAAAGGCTGGTGCAGAGTCTACTGGAGCCGTGGACAACAACACTGCCGCTCCGGAAGCGACCACTACAGTTGAAACCATCGTCGAGAGTGTCCCGCTTGAAAACCGCACTCCAGCAGTACGTTTTGCCGTGCACCTGACCAGCGACAAGTATCAATCACACATCACAAAAGAGCAGCAGTTGGCTGCCAGCGAAATGTCACTGGATGAAGGCAATACCTATCTTAAGAACCTGCTGCTGGCGAAGAGCGACATCCCTGAAGTTGCCGAACTCAGCCTGAACGCTGAGTGGAAACTTGTTCAGGCGATTAAGCTGGTATTCGCGCCAGATGAAGCGCACGAAACTGAAAATATCGCTGCATTCATGGCTGACTGGGCTAAAGCAGATGCCAGCGATCGCAACCAATTAGTGGAAGCCTGGCGCAGCGGCAAATTTACCCATGTGAAATCTGAAAGCACCAGCGACACCGGCGTTATAGCAGATCAGGGTCTTGAACCTGATAACGGTATCCAGATTGACGAGAATGATGACGAGACCACACGTTATCCAGTCGTTCGCATGCCCTTTCGCAAGCATCTACTCGCCCAGTTCACCTCCGACGAACTGCGCCACCACATTACACGCGATGAATACGAAGGTATCAGCGCGCTGGAGATGGACACTGACAATAGCTATGTCCAGAACCTGCTGCTGGCGGCAGAAAACTGCGAACAGGTTAAGGGTTACGACACCAAAGACCTGTGGCGCTATACCGACGCCATTCGCAAAGTGTTCAGCCAGGAAAAGCGTCACGAACTCGCTTTGGTTCTCCGATTCACCAGAATCTGGGCGGCGACTGATTACATAGACCGCGGCCTGCTGGTAAAAGAATGGGCCAAAGGCAATCGCATTGCAGAAATACAGCGTACTGAAAGCGGTACGAATGCTGGCGGAGGCAACAAGACCGACAGAAACCCTGACCTTAAACATGATCTCGACACTCTCGATTTAGAGATTGCGCTGGCCACGTTACCAATGGATTTCAACATTTATGATATCCCGGGTGGTGTTTTCCGTCGGGCAAAAGAGATCGTTAGTAAAAAAGAAAGTCCATTCAAAGAATGGTCTAGAGCTCTTCGCGCAACTCCGGGGGTTTTGGACTACTCGCGTGCAGCTATCTTTGCACTTATCCGCAGCGCTCACCCAGAGCATTACCTGTATCCGGCACGTCTCAGCGGATTCATTAACGCGAACCTGACTGAAAGCGATCATTCTGCTCCATCAGACGAAACTCTTGCAGCTGCGCGCCATAACCCTGAGGTGAGCTGGACAAACGAGGTAGTGACTGATTCTGCTTTTGAAAGTGGCGGCCAGAATGAAGGGGCACAAGTCGACGGCGGCACGCAGCCGGTTCTCGAAAAAGTTGGTAATGGTCTTTTTTCTATTGAAGGGCTGACCACCAGCAACGCTGTAATCGACCAACTAAATACCGCGGCGGAGTACGTTGATAATGTGCAGATGGAAGAAACTGGCAATGATGAAATCCCGGACGGTGCTGCGTTATCAGAAGGCACGGAAGAAACTATCTCAAGCGCAAGCTCTACTGGAACTTATAGCAGCACAACTGCCATAAATAGTGATTCCGGTCATCATAATCATGCCGAGCCAGAAATGCTCTATACACACCTTATGGTCGACATTGAAGCTTTTGGTAAAAAGGCTGACTCACCAGTCGTATCTATCGGGGCCGTGTTTTTTGATCCATCAACAGGTAATACCGGCTCGGAATTTTACAAAGTGATTAGCCTGGAATCTGCCATGGCCAGCGGCGGGGTTCCGGATGCCTCTACCATAATCTTCTGGCTCAAAGCTTCGCCTGAAGCTCGTTCTGAGTTAGTGATGGATGATGCAATTCCGCTCGATGATGCCCTACTACAGCTAAATGAGTTTATAACCGAGCATGCGGCTAACGGCCCTGATTCTGTGAAGGTCTGGGGGAATGGTGCCACTTATGACAATGTCCTGCTTGAGGCATCTTATGACCGTACGGGGATCCCCTGCCCATGGAAATTCTGGAATAACCGGGATGTAAGAACTGTTGTCGAGTTGGGTAAAGCCGTTGGCTGCGAGCCTCGCTATGAGATCCCATTTGATGGAGAACCTCACAAGGCTATTTCGGATGCTCTTCATCAGGTCAAATACGTGTCAGCAATCTGGCAGCGTCTGACTGAACACTGATTTTTTAATTTCAGAAAATGGCCCTGATATGGGCCATTATGAGGTAAATCACATGCTTCAAATGCTGACTTTAGAAGAATGGGCTGCGGAAAAATACCGGAGTAATCCTCCAAGTTTGAATACTTTACGCCGATACGCTAAAGAGAGTATGTTCACTCCCCCGGCCACCAAAGAAGGAAGATACTGGCGGGTAAGAGAAGATGCCGAGATTACAGGTAATTTAACCCAGCCCGTTATAAAAAAATCTGATTCACCTATGCTTCAAAACCTATGCTTCAAAGGATACTGTCTGATGGCTGCCCGACCACGTAAAAACAACGTTAAGATACCTAATCTTTATCCGCTCTACAGTCGGAAGGTAAATAAAATCTACTGGCGCTATAAGCATCCTGTTACTGGTAAATTTCACAGCCTCGGAACTAACGAGGCTGAAGCAACAGCAATAGCAATAGAAGCTAATGCGCGACTAGCTGAACAGCGAACCAGGCAGGTTTTGGCAATAAGTGACAAGATCGCTTCCAGCAAAGGAAAAGCGATATCAACGAATACATGGTTGGATCGCTATTGGAAAATTCAGGATGAAAGACTGGAGAATGGTGATATCAGGCCGAACACTCATAAGCAAAAGGCTAAACCAGTAGCCCTACTTCGTGAGAGCGTAGGAATGAAATTGATTTCATCCGTCGATGTTCGGGATGTTGCCCAGATACTGGAGTCCTATGTTGCAGAAGGTCAACCGAGGATGGCCCAGGTGATCCGCTCTGTTTTAATCGATGTTTTCAAGGAAGCTCAACATTTTGGCGAGGTACCGCCGGGTTATAACCCAGCTCTTGCTACAAAACAGCCGCGCCGGCGGATTACCCGACAGCGTCTAAACCTCGACGAATGGCAAAAGATTTTCGAGATAGCTGATGCCCGCCATCAATACATGGGCAATGCAATGCTATTGGCGCTAGTTACTGGTCAACGCCTTGGGGATATTTCCAACATGAAGTTTAGTGATATTTGGGATGACCATCTTCATGTCGTACAGGAGAAGACGGGGAGCAAGCTAGCGATTCCGCTATCCCTCAGACTTAACGCGATTGACTGGAGTTTGAGGGATGTAGTTGCGCGTTGCCGTGACTATGCAGTGAGTCCATACCTAATCCACTTCTTCCGAGCGACCTCAATGGCAGAAAGAGGTGCACAGGTAAAGTCGAACACAATAACAATGAATTTCAGTAAGGCCCGTGATAAAGCAGGAATAAATTGGGGGGATGGCACACCAGCTACTTTCCATGAACAAAGGTCTTTGGCAGAAAGACTTTATAAAATACAAGGAATTAACACTCAAAAACTATTGGGCCATAAGAGCCAATTACAAACAGACCGTTATAATGATAATAGAGGTAAAAATTGGACATCTATTATAATTTAAAAAAACAAGCAGGTTTGTCACCTGCAACCTGCTTGTTTAATTATCAACCATGTTTGTCCAAGAAATTGCTAAGAGATCCGACTTCAAACGCTAGTTTTTTTGCATCAGTATATTCTTCAAAAAATTGTGCGGGTGCGATTGAAAAATTCAATTCAGAAGAGTTACTAAAAAAAGTATCTGACAAAGGTGAGGGTTTAAAAGGATTTGCATCAACCTTTATAATAAACAACATCCCACCTAATAAAAATCGAAAGGCATTTACACCTTCTAATTTTATAGGAAATGGAGTTCGGTATGCAAAAATATCCGAAACACCTTTATATATTCTTAACCATGTGAATAAGCCATCAAAAAATGACGGTCGTGCTATTTCACCGTAAGCATATTTTTTTATATCTTCACTGAAATCTTCTAAGTCTATCTTGCCGAGATTCTCTGCAGCGATACTATATTTCCATAGTATTCCTGCAGCAAATCGAAAAATTAAATCAGGATCCCTAGACGGGATTTTTTTAATACCATCAGCATCATTTACATAGTTTGTCCTGATTATTCTGAATGTCTTCGCTGCGTAATTTTCTAATTCACCAAGCTCTCCATCGCATTTTGCACAAAGAATTTGCTTATCAAAAACACCAGATTGCGTTGGAGTAAATTTATTACTATTGATTACACCTGCGGCATGCATTTTTCCGACCTGAATCTCTCTACAAAACACCTTTGGGATGAGATGGGCCTTAATTGTTTCTTTTTTACCACATTTTTTGCAAGCCATAATATCATGTCCTTATGTAGGCATTGTTTTTCAGTCCAAGTATACCTTTATGTTCGTGACATTTTGATAATTTATTTTGATAAAATTTTGATAACCGTTCGAAAACTAATAATAAAAACGGGAACCATCAGATTCCCGTTCTTGTTTAACCTAGAGTCTGGATTACATGTTTGCGATAATCGCGTCGCCAAACTCTGAGCATTTCAGCAGCTTAGCGCCTTCCATCAGACGTTCGAAATCGTAAGTTACGGTTTTCGCGTTAATCGCGCCTTCCATACCTTTAACGATCAGGTCTGCGGCTTCGAACCATTCCATATGACGCAGCATCATCTCTGCGGACAGGATGATAGAGCCCGGGTTCACTTTGTCCTGGCCTGCGTATTTAGGTGCAGTACCGTGGGTAGCTTCGAACAGGGCGCACTCGTCACCGATGTTCGCGCCAGGGGCGATACCGATACCGCCAACCTGAGCTGCCAGGGCGTCAGAGATGTAGTCACCGTTCAGGTTCATACAGGCAATCACGTCGTATTCCGCTGGACGCAGCAGGATCTGCTGCAGGAACGCATCGGCGATCACATCTTTAATGATGATCTCTTTGCCGGTGTTCGGGTTTTTGATCTTCTGCCATGGGCCGCCGTCGATCAGCTCACCGCCGAACTCTTCTTTCGCCAACTGGTAGCCCCAGTCTTTGAACGCGCCTTCGGTGAACTTCATGATGTTGCCTTTGTGAACCAGGGTCACAGAGTCACGGTCGTTGGTGATCGCATATTCGATGGCCGCGCGCACCAGACGCTTGGTCCCTTCTTCGGAGCACGGCTTAATGCCGATACCGCAATGCTCAGGGAAGCGAATTTTCTTCACGCCCATCTCTTCGCGCAGGAATTTAATCACTTTCTCTGCATCAGCAGAGTCCGCTTTCCATTCGATACCCGCGTAGATGTCTTCTGAGTTTTCGCGGAAGATGACCATGTCGGTCAGTTCTGGGTGCTTAACCGGGCTTGGGGTGCCCTGATAGTAACGAACCGGACGCAGACAGACGTACAGGTCCAGCTCCTGACGCAGTGCCACGTTCAGGGAACGGATGCCGCCGCCAACTGGCGTCGTCAGTGGGCCTTTGATAGCAACGCGGTAGTCGCGGATCAGGTCCAGCGTTTCGGCTGGCAGCCAGACGTCTTGGCCATAAACTTGCGTCGATTTCTCACCGGTGTAAATTTCCATCCAGGAAATTTTACGCTCGCCTTTGTAGGCTTTCTCAACAGCGGCATCAACCACTTTCAGCATTGCCGGGGTAACGTCTACACCGATACCATCACCTTCGATGAATGGAATGATCGGATTGTGAGGAACGATAATCTTGCCGTTTTGCAGGGTGATCTTTTTACCTTCCGCCGGAACAACTACTTTGCTTTCCATTAACCTCTCCTTCGAGCGCTTCTGGTTGTTACTGATCTTATGTTAATAAATTGTAATGAGCCCTTCGATAGTACCTGATTGTCCGACGCCATGAAAGGTCTTCGTTATTAGGCTATAATGCGGCAATTGATAACGCCTGAAAATACCATGAAGAAAACTTCTTTTACAAAACACCGGGTTGAGCGATTCAGCTCGCGACAAGCCGCCAGACGACCGCAAGAAACCCAGCCAAAGCGGGTGATTCTGTTCAATAAACCCTACGATGTTTTGCCGCAGTTCACCGACGAAGCCGGGCGCAGCACGCTTAAGGACTATATCCCGGTTCAGGGGGTCTACGCGGCCGGGCGTCTGGACCGCGACAGCGAAGGCCTGCTGGTCTTGACCAACGATGGCGCCTTACAGGCGAAACTCACACAGCCGGGGAAACGCACCGGCAAAATTTACTTCGTCCAGGTAGAAGGCGAGCCGGATGATGAGACGCTGGAAAAATTGCGCAAAGGCGTCACGCTCAACGACGGTCCCACCCTGCCGGCAGGTATTGAACGCGTGAATGAACCGGCGTGGCTGTGGCCGCGTAACCCGCCTATCCGCGAACGCAAATCCATTCCGACAAGCTGGCTTAAAATCACCCTTTATGAAGGCCGCAACCGCCAGGTTCGGCGCATGACCGCACACGTCGGCTTCCCCACCCTGCGCCTGATTCGTTACGCCATGGGCAACTACACCCTGGAAACGCTGGCAAACGGTGAATGGCGGGACGTTACCTCTTAAGGAGTCACTATGTTTAAACCTCATGTCACGGTAGCCTGCGTGGTCCACGCCCGGGGGAAATTCCTTGTTGTCGAAGAGAGCATTAACGGCAAAGCGCTGTGGAACCAGCCTGCCGGGCACCTTGAAGCCAATGAGACCCTCCTGCAGGCGGCAAAACGCGAGCTGTGGGAAGAGACCGGTATTCACGCCGAGCCCCAGCACTTCATCCGTATGCACCAGTGGATTGCGCCCGACCACACGCCGTTCCTGCGTTTTTTATTTGCCGTTGAGCTTAGCGAAACGTGCGCCACTGAACCGCAGGATAACGATATCGACCGCTGCCTGTGGGTCACCGCCGACGAGATCCTGAACGCGCCAAACCTGCGCTCGCCGCTGGTTGCGGAAAGCATCCGCTGCTGGCAGTCAGGCGCACGCCTGCCGCTGGATGTCATCGGCGCATTTAACTGGCCGTTTACAGAGGGTGCCAATGGTGGGGGGGCGTGATAGAATACGCCGCCTTGAAGTTCAATGTCGTGAGTATTCCATGTCAGATAACAGCCAGAAAAAAGTGATCGTCGGCATGTCCGGCGGTGTCGATTCCTCCGTTTCCGCCTACCTGTTACAGCAACAGGGCTATAAGGTGGAGGGCCTGTTCATGAAGAACTGGGAGGAAGATGACGGCGAGGAATACTGCACTGCCGCAGCGGATCTCGCCGATGCGCAGGCCGTGTGCGATAAGCTCGGCATTGAACTGCACACCGTTAACTTTGCCGCAGAATACTGGGACAACGTTTTTGAACTCTTCCTCGAAGAGTACAAAGCGGGCCGCACGCCGAACCCGGATATTCTGTGCAACAAAGAGATCAAATTTAAGGCCTTCCTGGAATTCGCCGCGGAAGATCTGGGCGCAGACTACATTGCGACCGGTCACTACGTGCGTCGCGCAGACGTGAATGGTAAAAGCCAGCTGCTGCGCGGTCTGGACGGCAACAAAGATCAAAGCTATTTCCTCTATACGCTGAGCCACGAGCAAATCGCCCAGAGCCTGTTCCCGGTCGGCGAGCTGGAAAAGCCTCAGGTGCGTAAAATCGCCGAAGAGCTGGACCTGATCACCGCGAAGAAAAAAGACTCTACGGGTATCTGCTTCATCGGCGAGCGCAAATTCCGCGATTTCCTCGGACGTTACCTGCCCGCACAGCCGGGTAAAATTGTCACCGTCGATGGTGAAGAGATTGGCCAGCATCAGGGGCTGATGTACCACACCTTAGGCCAGCGTAAAGGCCTGGGTATCGGCGGGACGAAAGAAGGTAGCGAAGATCCGTGGTACGTGGTCGACAAAGATGTCGAAAACAATATTCTGGTTGTTGCTCAGGGCCATGACCATCCGCGTCTGATGTCCGTTGGCCTGATCGCGCAGCAGCTGCACTGGGTCGATCGTGAGCCGCTGAAAGGCACGCTGCGCTGCACGGTGAAAACACGCTACCGTCAGACCGATATTCCTTGCACCGTTACCGCGCTTGATGACGACCGCATTGACGTGCGCTTCGACGAGCCGGTCGCCGCCGTCACCCCGGGTCAGTCCGCTGTCTTCTACAGCGGCGAAATCTGCCTGGGCGGCGGGATCATTGAACAGCGCCTGCCGCTGCCCGCTGTTTAACAGCGTTTGCACACATAAAGGAGACCGTGTGGCGAAGAACTACTATGACATCACCCTGGCGCTGGCGGGAATTTGCCAGTCAGCCCGTCTGGTGCAACAGCTGGCGCATCAGGGTCATTGCGACGCTGATGCCCTGCACGTTTCACTCAATAGCGTTATCGACCTCAACCCCGGTTCGACCCTGGGCGTGTTCGGTGGTAGTGAAACCAATCTTCGTCTCGGTCTTGAAACCCTGCTTGGCGTGCTTAACGCCAGCAGCCGTCAGGGGTTAAACGCAGAGCTGACCCGCTACACGTTGAGCCTGATGGTGCTGGAGCGTAAGCTGAGCGCAGCAAAAGGCGCGCTTAATACCCTGGGCGATCGCATTGCCGGGTTACAGCGTCAGCTTGACCATTTTGACCTGCAGTCCGACACGCTGCTGAGCGCCATGGCCGGCATTTATGTTGACGTCATCAGCCCGCTGGGCCCACGGATTCAGGTCACCGGCTCCCCTGCCGTGCTGCAAAGCCCGCAGGTACAGGCAAAAGTACGCGCCTCCCTGCTGGCAGGGATCCGCGCTGCCGTGCTGTGGCACCAGGTTGGCGGTGGCCGCCTGCAGCTAATGTTTTCTCGTAATCGCCTGACCACTCAGGCAAAACAAATTCTTGCTCATTGTTAACCTCCCGGAGTTGCGAATTATGGAATTATCCTCACTGACCGCCGTATCCCCTGTCGATGGACGCTACGGCGATAAAGTCAGCGCGCTGCGCGGGATCTTCAGCGAATATGGTTTGCTGAAGTTCCGTGTTCAGGTTGAAGTACGCTGGCTGCAAAAGCTGGCCGCCCAGGCAGCAATCAAGGAAGTTCCTGCTTTTGACGCCCAGGCAAACGATTACCTTGATAAAATCGTCGCTGACTTCAACGAAGAAGATGCTGCGCGCATTAAAACCATTGAGCGCACCACCAACCACGACGTAAAAGCGGTTGAGTATTTCCTGAAAGAGAAAGTGGAAAGTGTTCCTGCGCTGCACGCCGTGTCTGAGTTCATTCACTTCGCCTGTACCTCAGAAGACATCAACAACCTGTCCCACGCCCTGATGCTCTCCACCGCACGTAAAGAGGTGGTGCTGCCATACTGGCGTAAAATCATCGACGCGGTGAAAGCGCTGTCTGTGGAATACCGCGACATCCCGCTGCTTTCCCGTACCCACGGTCAGCCAGCTACCCCCTCCACAATGGGTAAAGAGATGGCGAACGTGGCGTACCGTATGGAGCGCCAGTATCGTCAGCTGGAGCAGGTTGAGATCCTCGGCAAAAT
This sequence comes from Enterobacter sp. CFEC122, assembly GCF_052983755.1. Lineage (NCBI taxonomy): Bacteria > Pseudomonadati > Pseudomonadota > Gammaproteobacteria > Enterobacterales > Enterobacteriaceae > Enterobacter > Enterobacter sp. CFEC122. The sequence goes on from NZ_JBRIQR010000027.1 coordinate 22,462, forward strand.
CAACGGTGCGGTCGGTAACTATAACGCCCACATCGCCGCGTACCCGGAAGTGGACTGGCACCAGTTCAGCGAAGAGTTCGTGACCTCGCTGGGCATTCAGTGGAACCCGTACACCACCCAGATTGAGCCGCATGACTATATTGCGGAGCTGTTTGACTGCATCGCACGCTTCAACACCATTCTGATCGACTTCGATCGTGACGTGTGGGGCTACATCGCGCTGAACCACTTCAAACAGAAAACCATCGCCGGTGAAATCGGCTCGTCAACCATGCCGCACAAAGTGAACCCTATCGACTTCGAAAACTCCGAAGGCAACCTGGGTCTGGCGAATGCCGTGCTGCAGCATATGGCCAGCAAACTGCCGGTATCCCGCTGGCAGCGCGACCTGACCGACTCCACCGTATTGCGTAACCTGGGCGTAGGCATCGGCTACGCGCTGATCGCGTACCAGTCCACGCTGAAAGGCGTGAGCAAGCTGGAAGTGAACCGTGACCGTCTGCTGGATGAACTGGATCACAACTGGGAAGTGCTGGCGGAGCCGATTCAGACCGTGATGCGTCGTTACGGCATCGAAAAACCGTACGAGAAGCTGAAAGAGCTGACCCGCGGCAAACGCGTTGATGCCGAAGGTATGAAGCAGTTTATCGACGGTCTGGCGCTGCCGGAAGAAGAGAAAACCCGCCTGAAGGCGATGACACCGGCGAACTACATTGGCCGCGCCATCACCATGGTTGACGAGCTGAAGTAATCCCCTCTCCCCCCTTTCCGCCCGGAAAGGGGGTTGCTTTTCCCCGGTTTACTCAATGTTTATCCCCACAGCAACATAATCAGCGTTAAACTATTCATACTATTTATTCTGGGAGAAAAGATGATGCGCGTACTGGTTGTTGAGGATAACGCATTGCTACGCCATCACCTGAAGGTTCAGCTTCAGGTGATGGGACATCAGGTGGACGATGCTGAAGATGCAAAAGAAGCCGATTATTATCTCAATGAACACCTGCCGGATATCGCCATTGTCGATTTAGGGTTGCCCGACGAGGACGGCCTGTCGTTGATTCGTCGCTGGCGCAGCCACGATGTTTCCCTGCCGGTTCTGGTGCTGACCGCCCGTGAAGGCTGGCAGGATAAGGTTGAAGTGCTGAGCGCGGGCGCAGATGATTACGTCACTAAGCCGTTCCATATTGAAGAGGTGGCGGCCCGCATGCAGGCGCTGCTCCGTCGCAACAGCGGGCTAGCGTCGCAGGTTATTTCCATCCCGCCTTTCCAGGTCGATCTCTCCCGCCGCGAGCTCTCAATTAACGATGAAGTCATCAAGCTGACCGCATTCGAATATACGATTATGGAAACGCTGATCCGCAACAGCGGCAAGGTGGTGAGTAAAGATTCTTTAATGCTTCAGCTCTACCCTGACGCTGAACTGCGCGAGAGCCATACCATTGACGTGCTGATGGGACGACTGCGTAAGAAAATTCAGGCCCAGTACCCGCAGGATGTGATTACCACCGTCCGCGGTCAGGGCTACCTGTTTGAATTACGCTAAATGAGACGGATTTTGCGTCATCTTCTGCCCCTCTCACTGCGGGTTCGTTTTTTACTGGCAACGGCTGCGGTGGTGCTGGTGCTGTCGCTCTCCTACGGCATGGTCGCCCTGGTGGGGTACAGCGTCAGCTTCGATAAAACGACCTTTCGTCTCTTACGCGGCGAAAGCAATCTGTTTTATACCCTGGCGAAATGGGAAGACAACCGAATCACCGTCGAAATGCCGGAAAACCTTAATCAGCAAAGCCCCACCCTCGCCCTGATTTACAACGAAAAGGGAAAGCTGCTGTGGGCGCAGCGCGACATTCCGTGGCTGGTCAAAAGCATTCGTCCGGAGTGGCTTAAAACCAACGGGTTTCACGAAATTGAAGCCGATCTCAACACCACCAGCTCGCTGATCCGTGAAGATCGTTCCCTGCAGCAAAAGCTGAACGAGATCCGCGCCGACGACGCGGAAACGGAGATGACGCACTCCGTTGCGATTAACCTTTATCCGGCGACGCTAAACATGCCGCAGCTGACCATCGTGGTGATCGACACCATTCCGGTCGAGCTGAAGCGTTCTTATATGGTCTGGAGCTGGTTCATCTACGTTCTGGCGGCAAATCTGCTGCTGGTGATCCCGCTGCTGTGGATAGCGGCGTGGTGGAGCCTGCGCCCCATTGAATCACTGGCGAAAGAGGTTCGCGAGCTGGAAGAACATCATCGCGAAAAGCTTAATCCGGAAACCACCCGCGAGCTCACCAGCCTGGTGCGAAACCTCAACCGCCTGTTGAAAAGCGAACGCGAACGCTATGATAAATACCGTACGACGCTTACCGATCTGACCCACAGCCTGAAAACCCCGCTCGCGGTGATGCAAAGCACCCTGCGTTCCATGCGCAGTTCGAAGCTGAGCGTCGACGATGCCGAGCCGGTGATGCTGGAGCAGATCAGCCGTATTTCCCAGCAAATTGGCTATTACCTCCACCGCGCCAGCATGCGTTCCGGCAGCGCCCTGCTGAGCCGCGAGCTGCATCCGGTCGCCCCGCTTCTGGATAACCTCACGTCCGCCCTCAACAAGGTGTATCAGCGTAAAGGGGTGAATATCAGCCTCGATATCTCGCCAGAGATAAGCTTTGTGGGTGAAAAAAATGACTTCATGGAAGTGATGGGCAACCTGCTGGATAACGCCTGCAAATACTGTCTGGAGTTCGTGGAAGTGTCGGCGCGCCAGACGGATAACGAACTGCATATCATCGTGGAGGATGATGGCCCGGGGATCCCGCGCAATAAACGTGATGTGGTGTTCGATCGCGGTCAACGCGCCGATACCCTACGTCCTGGCCAGGGCGTTGGATTAGCCGTCGCCCGGGAGATTGTCGACCAGTACGACGGGAAAATCGAAACCAGCGAAAGTTTGCTGGGCGGCGCGCGAATGGAGGTCATTTTTGGTCGCCAGCAGCCCACATCGAACGATAGTTAACCCGTTATGTGAAAAATGCGAGGATCTCGCAGCCGGGGGGCTGAGCTTCCGTTATAATCCGAGTCAGTAAGAGCCTGCGGAATAAAAAAATATGGATTATCACTTAACGCTTAACTGGCCCGAGTTTATTGAACGTTACTGGCAAAAACGCCCGGTCGTTCTGAAACGCGGGTTCAGCAATTTTGTCGACCCTATCTCGCCTGACGAGCTGGCCGGTCTGGCCATGGAAAACGAAGTCGACAGCCGCCTGGTCAGCCACCAGGACGGGAAATGGCAGGTTAGCCACGGTCCTTTCGAAAGCTACGATCACCTCGGTGAAAACAACTGGTCGCTGCTGGTACAGGCTGTCAACCACTGGCATGAGCCGACGGCCGCATTAATGCGTCCGTTCCGCGCCCTGCCCGACTGGCGCATGGACGATCTGATGATCTCCTTCTCCGTGCCGGGCGGCGGCGTGGGTCCGCATCTGGACCAGTACGATGTGTTCATCATTCAGGGTACGGGCCGCCGCCGCTGGCGCGTGGGCGAAAAAGTGCCGATGAAGCAGCACTGCCCGCATCCGGACCTGCTTCAGGTTGATCCGTTTGAAGGGATTATCGACGAAGAGCTGGAGCCGGGCGACATTCTCTACATCCCGCCGGGATTCCCTCATGAAGGCTACTCCCTGGAGAACTCCCTCAACTACTCCGTCGGGTTCCGCGCGCCAAGCGGCCGCGAGATGATCAGCGGATTTGCCGACTATGTTCTGCAGCGCGAGCTGGGCAGCTATCGTTACAGCGATCCCGACGTGCCTGCGCGTGAGCACCCGGGAGACATCCTGCCCGCGGAGCTGGATAAGCTTCGTGGCATGATGCTGGATCTGATCAACGAGCCGGAACATTTCCGTCAGTGGTTTGGCGAGTTTATTAGCCAGTCCCGCCACGAGCTGGACGTTGCGCCTCCGGAGCCGCCGTATCAGGCGGACGAGATTTACGATGCGCTTCAGCAAGGCGACAAGCTGACGCGCCTGGGCGGGTTGCGCGTGCTGCGCATTGGTGAGGACGTGTTCGTCAACGGCGAGAAGCTGGACTCACCGCACCGACCGGCGCTGGAAGCGATTGCCAGCCATCTGGTGCTGACTGCTGATACCTTTGGCGATGCGCTGGAAGACCCGTCCTTCCTCGCGATGCTGGCCGCGCTGGTCAACAGCGGGTACTGGTTCTTTGAGGACTGAGTCGCTTTAGTGCCCGGTGGCGCTGCGCTTACCGGGCCTACGGGATCGAGCTTTTGTAGGCCGGGTAAGGCGTAGCCGCCACCCGGCTTTTCACTTCCGCTCCCCCGCGGCAAAATCCTCAATCTCTCCTGCCCAATCCACCGGATACAACCCTTCAGCCACGTCCCGATGAAACGTTGAATACGGCCAGTCGCTGACTTTACCCACATAGCCGTGCTTCAGCGGATTGATATAAATGTAATCCACATGTCGCCGGTAGTCCTCTTCGTTGCGGATAGTGTGCTCCCAGAATCGTGGCTGCCAGATATAGCGCATGTCGATGCTGCGGCTGAATGTCTTTTTGATATCCCGCCAGCGGGCGGAAAAATCACTGTCCCCGTCCGGTAGGGTCCAGATACAGTGCATATGTTCAGGCAAAATAACCCACGCGTTGATGGTGAAGGGCTTCGCACGCTTAACCGTTGAGGTGGCGGAACGCAGGCTATCGATATGGCGGGTAAGCAAATCGCTCTGACGGTTTTGCAGGTTAACGGTGAAAAACCAGGTGCCACCGGGGACGTAATGGCGACGGTAGTTTGACATGGGCACTCCTTGCCTTTCTGCCCGGTGGCGCTGCGCTTACCGGGCCTACAATTTGAACGTAGGCCGGGTAAGGCGTAGCCGCCACCCGGCTTAAAGCGGCTACCGCTTAGCGGTCAACTCCGCGATCCGCACTATCACCTTCACCGCCTTTTCCATCCCTTCCAGCGTCACAAACTCATGTTTACCGTGGTAGTTATAGCCACCGGTAAAGAGGTTCGGGCACGGTAGTCCCATAAACGACAGCTGAGAACCGTCGGTACCGCCGCGAATCGGTTTTAATATCGGTTCAATATCGCAGTCGCGCATCGCCTGCTGGGCGATATCGAGAATATGCGGATGCGCCATCACCTTCTCGCGCATATTGTAATAGCTATCTTCGATAATGAGCTCAATATAGCAGTCAGGATGCAGGCCCTTGCCCACCTTCTTGGCGATCTCCATCATCTTACGCTTGCGCGCCTCAAAGGCTTTACGGTCAAAATCGCGGATGATGTAGTGCATCTGCGCGCTGTCCACGGTGCCTTTGATGCTGGTCAGGTGATAGAAACCTTCATACCCTTCGGTCTGTTCGGGGCTCTCTTCCGCCGGGACTTCTGCATGAATACGCGACGCCAGCGACAGCGCGTTGACCATGACGCCTTTGGCAGAGCCTGGGTGAACGTTGTTGCCGACAATTTTGATCGTGACTGACGCGGCATTGAAGTTTTCATACTCCAGCTCACCGACGCCGCCACCGTCGACGGTGTAGGCCCACTGGGCGTTAAAGGCGTCCACGTCGAAGTGCTTCGCGCCCTTGCCGACCTCTTCATCCGGCGTAAAGGCCACGCGGATATCACCGTGCGGAATATCGTTGCCCTTCAGCACCGCCAGCGCCGTCATGATCTCCGCGATGCCCGCTTTGTCATCCGCCCCCAGCAGCGTTTTACCATCGGTGGTGATCAGCGTCTGACCGAGCAGCTGGTGCAGCACCGGGAACATCACGGGCGAGAGCACTTCGTCGCCAATGCCCAGCGCAATGTCGCCGCCGCGGTAGTTTTCAACAATCTGCGGGTTCACATGTTTACCGCTAAAATCCGGAGAGGTGTCGACATGGGAGATAAAGCCAATCGCCGGAATGTCGCCTGGGACATTCGCCGGCAGCGTTCCCATCACAGTGCCTTTCTCGCTTAACGTGACGTTGACCAGCCCCATGGCGTCAAGCTGCTCTTTAAGCAGGTTTAATAGCTTCCACTGGCCTTCGGTGCTCGGCACCTGGCGAACACCCGGCTTAGATTGGGTATCCAGCGAAACGTACTGTAAAAAACGCTCAAGTAATTTATCCATGCAGTCACCCTCACTTTTTGTGACAACATTATCAATAAGCATCAAAACGCAAATATTGCGTCAGGTCACTTTTATCCCGCAAACGAGAATATTTTCCGTTTATATCGTTGTGCGTTAGTAAATGTAGCTTATGAATCAGTGACAAGGATTGGCGATTGCGGGGGATTGCCGTAGAATGTCCGCCCTCATTACGAGTCACCAAGGTGGTTACACACAAACCCCGCTTCAGTCTGCTGCCTGAGGCGTCTATATGGGACAGCGCAAAAATTGAATACACAATCCCGTTCACGTTCACCGCTGGTGCAACTGGAACGAATTCGTAAAAGTTTTGATGGCAAAGACGTCATTTCCGACCTCACTCTCACCATCAATGACGGTGAGTTTCTGACGCTGCTTGGCCCCTCCGGCTGCGGCAAAACCACCGTACTGCGCCTTATCGCCGGGCTGGAAAGCGTCGATAACGGCCATATCCATCTTGAAAGTCAGGACATCACCCAGGTTCCCGCCGAAGACCGCCACGTCAACACTGTCTTTCAGAGCTATGCCCTCTTCCCGCACATGACCGTGTTTGAAAACGTGGCGTTTGGCCTGCGGATGCAAAAAACCCCGGCGAGTGAGATCGAACCGCGCGTCACCGAAGCCCTGCGCATGGTGCAGCTCGAGACGTTTGCCCAGCGAAAACCGCATCAGCTTTCCGGCGGCCAGCAGCAGCGCGTGGCCATCGCCCGCGCCGTGGTCAACAAGCCGCGTCTGCTCCTGCTGGATGAATCCCTCTCCGCGCTGGATTACAAGCTGCGCAAGCAGATGCAGAACGAGCTTAAAGCCCTGCAGCGCAAGCTCGGCATTACCTTTGTCTTCGTCACCCACGACCAGGAAGAAGCCCTGACCATGTCCGACCGCATCGTGGTGATGCGCGACGGCAAAATCGAGCAGGACGGCACGCCGCGTGAAATCTACGAAGAGCCGAAAAATCTGTTTGTCGCCAGCTTCATTGGTGAGATCAATATCTTCGACGCCACGGTGATTGAGCGTCTGGATGACCAGCGCGTTCGCGCGTGCGTCGAAGGACGCGAGTGCGCCATCACGGTGCATTTCCCCGTCGAAAAGGGACAAAAGCTCAACGTTCTGCTGCGCCCGGAAGATCTGCGCGTCGATGAAATCCACGGCAATGCCGAGGCCGAAGGGTTAATCGGCTATATCCGCGAGCGCAACTACAAAGGGATGACGCTGGAGTCTGTCGTCGAGCTGGAGAACGGCAAAATGGTGATGGTCAGCGAGTTCTTTAACGAGGACGACCCGGACTTCGACCACTCTCTCGACCAGAAAATGGTTATCAACTGGGTAGAAAGCTGGGAGGTTGTACTGGCTGATGAAGAACACAAGTAAGTTCCAGAATGTGGTGATTGCCACGATCGTCGGTTGGCTTGTGTTGTTTGTCTTTTTACCCAACCTGATGATCATCGCCACCAGCTTCCTGACCCGTGACGACACAAACTTCGTTTCGCTGGTTTTTACGCTGGACAACTACGCGCGCCTGCTCGATCCGCTCTATTTTGACGTGCTGCTGCATTCGCTCAATATGGCGCTGATTGCCACCATTGCCTGCCTGGTGCTGGGTTATCCGTTCGCATGGTTCCTCGCGGGTCTGCCGCAAAAGGTGCGTCCGCTGCTGTTGTTTCTGCTGATTGTGCCGTTCTGGACCAACTCGCTGATTCGCATCTACGGGCTGAAAATCTTCCTCAGCACCAAAGGCTACCTCAATGAATTTCTGCTGTGGCTGGGGGTGATTGATACGCCGATCCGCATCATGTTTACCCCGAGCGCGGTAATTGTGGGTCTGGTCTATATCCTGCTGCCGTTTATGGTGATGCCGCTCTACTCCAGCATTGAGAAGCTGGATAAACCGCTGCTGGAAGCGGCAAAAGATCTGGGTGCCAGCAAGTTCCAGACCTTTATCCGCATTATCATTCCGCTGACCATGCCCGGCATTATCGCGGGCTGTCTGCTGGTCATGCTTCCGGCCATGGGTCTGTTCTACGTTTCGGACCTGATGGGTGGCGCGAAAAACCTGCTGATTGGGAATGTGATCAAGAGTCAGTTCCTCAACATTCGCGACTGGCCGTTCGGCTCCGCCACCAGCATTACATTGACGGTGGTGATGGGTCTGATGCTGCTGGTTTACTGGCGCGCCTCACGGCTGCTGAACAAGAAGGTGGAACTCGAATGATCGGTCGACTGCTTCGCGGCGGTTTTATGACCGCCATTTACGCTTACCTGTATATCCCGATCATTATTTTGATCGTGAACTCGTTTAACAGCTCGCGCTTTGGGATTAACTGGCAGGGCTTTACCACCGACTGGTACAGCCTGCTGATGAACAACGACAGCCTGCTGCAGGCCGCACAGCACTCACTGACGATGGCGATCTTCTCCGCCACCTTCGCCACGCTGATTGGTTCGCTCACCGCCGTGGCGTTGTATCGCTACCGATTCCGCGGAAAACCGTTCGTCAGCGGTATGCTGTTTGTGGTGATGATGTCCCCGGACATCGTGATGGCGATTTCGCTGCTGGTGCTGTTTATGCTGCTGGGCGTTCAGCTTGGCTTCTGGTCACTGCTGTTTTCCCATATCACCTTCTGCCTGCCGTTTGTGGTGGTGACGGTCTTTGCACGCCTGAAAGGGTTCGACGTGCGTATGCTGGAGGCGGCGAAGGATCTGGGCGCCAGCGAGATGACCATCCTGCGCAAAATCATCCTGCCGCTGGCGATGCCCGCCGTGGCGGCCGGATGGCTGCTGAGCTTTACCCTGTCGATGGATGACGTGGTGGTCTCCTCCTTCGTGACCGGGCCGAGCTATGAAATTCTGCCGTTGAAAATTTATTCGATGGTGAAAGTCGGCGTTTCACCTGAGGTGAACGCGCTGGCGACCATTCTGCTGGTGTTTTCGCTGGTTCTGGTGATCGCCAGCCAGGTTATTGCTCGTGATAAAACAAAATCTCAGGGGACAATGAAATGAAAAAAATGCTCGCCGCTGCGGCGCTGGTGCTTGGTATGGGTGCCGCACACGCTGATGACAGCAAAACGCTCTACTTCTACAACTGGACCGAGTACGTGCCGCCGGGCCTGCTGGAGCAGTTCACCAAGGAGACGGGCATCAAGGTGATCTACTCGACCTACGAGTCGAATGAAACCATGTACGCCAAGCTCAAAACCTACAAAGATGGCGCGTACGATCTGGTGGTTCCGTCCACCTATTTTGTCGACAAAATGCGCAAAGAGGGCATGATCCAGAAGATCGACAAAACGAAGCTAACCCATTTTTCAAACCTCGATCCTGAGATGCTCAACAAGCCGTTTGACCCAAATAACGACTACTCCATTCCGTATATCTGGGGGGCAACCGCGATTGGCGTTAACAGCGAGGCCGTCGATCCGAAATCGGTGACAAGCTGGGCCGATCTGTGGAAACCGCAATACAAAGGCAGCCTGCTGTTGACCGACGACGCGCGCGAAGTCTTCCAGGTGGCGCTGCGCAAGCTTGGCTACTCTGGCAACACGACGGATCCTAAAGAGATTGAAGCGGCATATGCCGAGCTGAAAAAGCTGATGCCTAACGTGGCGGCATTCAACTCTGATAACCCTGCAAACCCGTATATGGAAGGCGAAGTAAACCTGGGGATGGTGTGGAACGGCTCCGCGTATGTGGCCCGCCAGGCCGGTACGCCGCTTGAGGTAGTCTGGCCAAAAGAAGGCGGGATCTTCTGGATGGACAGCCTCTCCATTCCGGCTAACGCGAAAAATGTGGATGGGGCGCTGAAGCTGATTAACTTCCTGCTGCGCCCGGATGTGGCGAAACAGGTTGCCGAGACGATTGGCTACCCGACGCCAAACCTGGCCGCACGCAAGCTGCTGAAGCCTGAAGTGGCTAACGATAAGTCGCTCTACCCGGATGCGGAAACCATCAGCAAAGGTGAGTGGCAGAACGATGTCGGCGACGCCAGCCGGCTCTACGAAGAGTATTACCAGAAGTTAAAAGCGGGCCGCTAACCGGTATCGCGTTCTTCCTCACGCCGCCTGCGCGGCGTGAGGAAGGATTAACTGACCGTATTCTCTCCAGCCCAGAGCGTCGCTTTTCGCATCGCCTCAACCACCTCTTCATCTGACAGGCCCAGCGCCTGTCGAATCCGGGTCGCCTCGTCCCACCGCTGCTGTTCATAGTAACGGCAGAGGTTAATCATGTCGGCTAACCGTCCCTCCTGATGGCACAGCGCGTTGCTCACGCTCTGCGGCACCGCAATTTGCTTCATCAGCTCTGCCATCGGAAGCTCCAGGAGGGTATCGAGCAGAGAAAACAGGCCGCACATGAACGCATTTTCAGCCAGAGTAGGTTCGTTCATCGTCTCAGCTAGCAGTTCGCAGAATTTGCCGCGCATCATGCTCAGCGGGTAAAGCTCGCTGACGGTGTCATTGCCCGCACTGGCGAGGACCACGACGGCAACAAACCGTCGGAGCTGGTTTTCGCCAAGATACCTGAGCACCTCGCTCAGGGTTAACTTGCTGAAATTACAGGCGCCGACATGTTTAAACGCCGTATGCTTCATATAGCGCATGATTTTATAAGAGAGCGTGAGATCGGTTTTTATCAACGACTCGATGATTCGAAAATCAGGTTTATTGCGTCCGACCTCCATTTGCAGCCGAAAAATCGCCAGCTGATTTTGCGACAGCCGTTTATATTTAATGACCTCGGGACGGCAGAAAAAATAGCCCTGAAAAAGGGAAAATCCCTCGTCTCTGTATTGGTTGAATTCTTCTTTAGTCTCAATTTTTTCAGCAAGATATTTAATGTGACCGGTCAGATGTTTACGTACTTTCAGATACGCTTTAATTTGCGCTAAGGTATAATTTCTGACGTCAAATTTCAGGATTGAAATAAAGGGTAAAAAAACATCCCATTCTGGCGCAAGGGTGAAATCATCAAGCGCAAACTGATAGCCGTGCGCATTCATCTCCCTGACGGCCTGCAGCAGTTCGGCCCCCGGCACAGCATCTTCAAGAATCTCAATCACCACGCTCTCTTTATCAAGCGCTTCTCCACTGCGGTCAATAACCATCCTTGAAGGGAAATTAATAAACGACGTATGTGCCCCGGCAATGCGCTGGGACGGCACACATAAGAACTGATCTGATATCATCCTGGACGTGGCATATTCTGCCGACACATCCGGAAAACGATTTGTCATCCCGTCTCTGAAAAGCAGCTCATAGGCTACGGTATTCATTTCAGGGTTAAAAATGGGTTGTCGCGCGATAAATCCGTACATATCCCATCCTCCTCTACCACTTTATATTTATTAGCATCCTCTTTCTACACGACGATAACGAGTTTTATCGAGCACTATTTTGATTGAATGCACAAAATAAAAGCATCCACACTAATTAACGGGAATTAACCGTCTGGATTTAAATTAAATATATCCTTCGCTCTACAGAAAGGGGATGAAATATCCGATAAGTACTTTGTGCCTGCCCGACATGCACGACATTACGGGAGATGAGAATGAAAGACGCCATGGTCCGAAGACAAAAAATAAGAGTCAAGACGTTGATGCTATTGTCCATTTTCCTCACCGTGACGGTGGGCTTTACGGCAACGATCGGGTTTATGATGTGGCAATGGATGGCGCAGCAAGAGGTGCTGGCCAAAAACCATATCCGCCAGATAGCCGAGGTACACGCTTTACAGGTCAGCAAACAGCTGGATTCTGCCCTGACTGCCGCCCGGGATATGGGCAACAGTGGCCTCGCGCTGCGCGAAGCGGGCATTTCCGACCGCCAGAGCCTGAACCAGCTGCTCGTCCACTTCCTCTCGGCTCACCCGTCGTTTCTCTCCATGTCGATGGCCTTTGAGCCCAACGCGTTTGACGATAAAGATGCCGTCTTTGCCGGTCAGAGCGGTGAAGATCCTGCCGGGCGCTACGCCCGCTACGTCGACCGCGATGCCACCGGCAAACCGGCGTTGCACCTGCTGACGGACATCGAAACGCCCGGCAGCGGCGATTACTATCTGTTGCCGAAACAGCGGCATAAAGATGTGATCATCGAACCCTATATTTACCCCTACAACGGCGTGGACGTGATGCTCACCTCAATTGCCGCCCCCATCATGCGTGACGGTCAGTTTCTGGGCTCAGTCACCTCTGACTTCTCGCTCGCCACACTGCAGTCCATGATTGGCGCCATTAAACCGTGGAACGGCACAGGCTACGCCCTGCTCCTGTCTGCGGGCAATAACGTGGTGTCCAGCCCGGACAAAGGTGCGGCAGGCAAGCCTTACGCGGGTCACATTGCAGGACATGACGTCACTCGGGTAAACGATCCGCTGCTGAAAGAAGAGGTATTTATCACCTGGCAGGCGATCGCCGTCGGCAATAGCCAGACGCCGTGGAAACTCGCCATCATCACCCCGGTCAGCGAAGTGATGGCCGAAGCGCGCGCATTTTTACTGAAGGCCATCGTCATGATGGTGTTAAGCATCGTTGCGGTTAGCCTGGTGATGGCCCAGATCTTTACCCGCAAGGTTGATCGTCCGGTGGGGGGAGAACCTTCCGAGGCCGCCGGGATCGCCCTGGCCGTCGCCCGCGGGGATCTGAACAACACCATCCCGGTGCGATCCGGGGATACCCACAGCATTTTTTATGCCCTGCACACCATGCAGACGCAGCTCAAGCGCATCGTCGACAACATCAGCGAAGCCAGCCACTCCGTGCACGGCGGGACCAGCGAAATTTCGGCGGGCAACCTTGACCTCGCCTCGCGTACCGAGGAACAGGCGGCGGCGATTGTTGAAACCGCTGCCAGCATGGAAGAGATTTCGGTTACGGTGAAGAACAATGCCGACAACGCCCACAAGGCGACCACCCTGACCGATCGCGCCGCGAGCCTTGCCGGGCATGGCGAAACGCTGGTGAACGATGTGGTCGTGGTGATCGGCGAGATTGATGAGAGCGCGCGCAAGATCGGTGAGATTAACAGTATCGTCGATGGCATCGCCTTCCAGACCAATATCCTGGCGCTGAATGCGGCCGTTGAAGCGGCGCGCGCGGGTGAACAGGGACGCGGTTTCGCGGTAGTCGCAGGTGAAGTACGCAACCTTGCGCAGCGAAGCGCCAACGCGGCCAAAGAGATCTCTCAGCTGATTGCCGAGTCCTCAGGCCGCGTCAGCAAAGGCGTTGAGCTGGTCAATGAGACCGGCGTAATGATGAAACAGGTGATTGAGGCGGTGTCGCACGTGCATCTGGTCATCAACGACATTGTTCAGGCGCTGGACGAACAGAATCGGGGGATTAGCCAGGTCAGTACCGCCGTCAACCAGATGGACAGCACCACCCAGCAGAACGCTTCACTGGTTCAGCAGATCTCAGCGGCGGCGCTCTCGCTGGACGAGCAGGCTAAATCGCTGGAGAAGACGCTGGCGTTCTTTCATTCTTAAATAAAAAAGCACCCGCTGGACGGGTGCCTTTTCACGCGATGAGCGTTACAGCCCTTTCAGCAGCTTGTCGACAAATTCCGGAACAACCGTGCTTGCCAGGCCGTAGTGTTTTTCTTCAAACTCGCTGCCCACCTGGCTCGGCTCAAGATTGAGTTCAACCGTATGCGCACCGTGCAGCCGCGCTTCGTGGACAAACCCCGCCGCCGGATAAACATGGCCGGATGTGCCGATGGCGATAAACACGTCGGCCATCGCCAGCGCGCTGTAGATCTCATCCATTCCCAGCGGCATTTCGCCGAACCAGACCACGTGCGGACGCAGGCGCGACGGGAACTGGCAGCAGTGGCACTTATCCTCCGGCAGCACGTCCTCTTTCCAGTCCAGCACCTGACCGCTCCATGCGCAGCGAACCTTGAGCAGCTCGCCGTGCATATGGATGATGTTCCTGTTACCGGCTCGCTCATGCAGGTTGTCGATATTCTGCGTCACCAGCAGAAAACGATCGCCCAGCGCCTCTTCCAGCTTCGCCAGCGCCAGATGCGCGGCATTCGGCGCGACGTCAGGCTGCTGAAGCTGACGACGGCGGGCGTTGTAAAACGCCTGCACGAGATCCGGGTCGCGGGCAAAGCCTTCCGGCGTGGCGACATCCTCCACGCGGTGCTCTTCCCACAGCCCGTCCGCCGCGCGGAAGGTTCGAATACCTGACTCGGCGGAGATCCCCGCCCCGGTCAGCACCACCACTCTGGGTTTATCCATCGCTTCTGGCATCATTCTGTCTCTAAAAAAGATCCGCTGACGCAAGCGCTCACGCAAGCGGCGTTTATTTTTGCGAAAACGGCTGAGTCGACCCTGGCGACGCGACAGCATAGAAACCTCGTAAACTAATCGGTGAGATGAAGGAATGCGGCTCCGCGCATGCCTCCTGCGTCCCCGTGTCGCGCGCGTTCAATACGCGGCACGCGGGCAACCGGCAATAAATGTCGGGGCAAACGCCCGGACAACCGTTCCGTAATCGCGGTAAAGTTTGAGAGCCCTCCCCCGATCACCAGCAGATCCGGGTCGACGATGGTGACAATATTGCCCAGACACACCGCCAGCAGATCCAGATAGCGCTCGACGTGCTCACGCGCCTGCGCATCCCCTTGCTCCCACAGGGTAATGATTTGAGGGGCCTCAAGTTTCTGATGATAGAAGTGTTCGTAAAGCCATGCAAACCCGCGGCCTGACAGGTAGTTCTCAATACAGCCGTGCTGCCCGCAGCCGCAGCGGGTCAGCGGGAAATCACGGCCGACGACCTCCAGCGCATCAACCGGCAGGCGGATATGACCAAACTCGCCGGTGATGTAGCTGCGGCCGGTGATGGGCTTACCGTTGATGACGATTCCTCCGCCGACGCCGGTACCGAGGATCAGCCCCATCACCAGCGGATATTGACGGAACTCATCATCCCAGGCTTCGGAGAGCGCAAAGCAGTTGGCGTCGTTATCTAAACGCACGTCGCGTTCAAGGAGCGCGGAGAGATCGGCGCGCAGCGGTTTACCGCTGGCGGCAGGCACGTTGGCCGCATAAAGCGTACCATCGTCGGTTTCCGGCATGCCCGGAATACCAATGCCGACGCTGCCTTTCACGCCAAAGCGTTCATCAGCCTGCGCCACCAGCGCGGCAATGGCGGTTAAAAATTCGTCGTAGCTGTCGCGCGGCGTGGGAACGCGGGTTTCCCACTGCAGTTTGAGGTCTTTATCAAACACGCCGAGCGCAATCTTGGTGCCGCCAATATCAAATCCATAATACATAACGCATTCCTCTTTCGATCTGGCGACCCGAAAGCCGCTAGATCGTGACGTAATTACTGGCCACTTAATACCCTCGCCGGATCAATTCGGCTTGCGCGACGCGCCGGATACCAGCTTGCCAGCAGACTCAGTAAAAGTGCTGTAAGCAGCACATAAAAAACATCCAGCCAGTGCAGTTCAGACGGCAGGAAGTCAATAAAATAGATATCACCCGACAGGAACTGGTGACCAATAAGCTTTTCAATCCCGTTGATAATCGGCGTTAGCTGCAGGGAAACCACCACGCCAATCACCACGCCGCACAGGCTGCCGAACAGTCCTGCCAGCAAACCGTACCAGACGAAAATGGCGCGAATAAGACCGTCTTTTGCCCCAAGGGTACGCAGCACGGCGATGTCGCCGCTCTTGTCTTTGACCGCCATCACCAGCGTCGAGACGATATTAAAGCACGCGACACCGATCACCAGCACCATCGCCAGATACATAATGGCGCGGATCATCTGGATATCACGGTACATATAGCCGTAAGTGCCGATCCAGCTTTTGATGTAGACATAGTTATTGGTCACGCTGCCCGCGTCGCGCACCAGTTTGTTAGCGTTAAAGACGTCGTTCACCTTAATGGCAATGCCCGTCACGCTGTCGCCCATGTCGAGATACTGGCGTGCATCCTCCATCGGCACCATCGCAAAGCTGTGGTCAAGCTGACCGCTCAGCTGAAGAATACCGGTAACGTGCAGGCGCACGCGCTTTGGCTGCTGCAGTTTGTGATCGGCGCTGGCATTCGGGATCATGATTGACACCCAGTCGCCCTGCTTCACCTTCAGGGCATCAGCAACGCCTTTACCCATGATGATCTGCTGCTCGCCCGCCTTGAAGTTGGCCCACGCGCCGTTCTGCACGTAGTTCGGCAGCGCGCTGAGGCGCGCTTCCTGCGTCGGATTCACCCCTTTCACCTGGATAGCGCGCAGGTTTACCCCGCTCTCCACCAGCCCGGTAAAGTTAATGTAGGGCGCAGCCGCGGCGATGCCGGGCACTTTTTCCACTTTGTTCAGGGCGTCGCTCCAGTTAGTCCACGGCTGGTTAACCGGTTCGATCTCCCCGTGCGGCACGACCGCCAGAATACGGTTATTCAGCTCGCGCTCGAAGCCGTTCATGGCGCTTAAGCCCACGATCAGCACCGCCACACCCAGCGCAATACCGATGGTCGAGATAACGGAGATCAGCGACACCATGCCGCCGCGACGGCGGCCGCGGCTAAAACGTAAACCGATGAGTAACGATAACGGTGACGCCATTACTCTGCTCCCATCAGGGTCAGTTCCGCGTTCAGATGGCCGTCGCGCATCTCAAGCTGGCGCCCCATGCGTTTTGCCAGCTGCAGATCGTGGGTCACCACCAGAAACGCGGTGCCCTGCGAGGCGTTCAGCTCGCCCAGAAGCTGGAAAATACTGTCCGCGTTGCGGGCGTCCAGGTTACCGGTAGGCTCATCCGCCAGCACCAGACGCGGGTTGTTGACCAGCGCACGGGCAATCGCCACGCGCTGACGCTCGCCGCCGGACAGCTCCGACGGACGGTGGTTTCCGCGATGGCCCAGCCCTACCGCTTTCAGCATGTCGCTGGCGCGGGCGTTAATCTCAGCCGGTTTCTTTTTGCCAATCAGCAGCGGCATCGCCACGTTTTCCAGCGCCGTGAAATCCGGCAGCAGGTGGTGGAACTGGTAGATAAAGCCCAGCTCGCGGTTACGCAGCTCTGCCTTCGCCGCCGAGGACATTTTGCTCATCGGCTGGCCGGAGAAAATCACGTCGCCGTTGGTTGGGGTATCCAGCCCGCCCAGCAGATGTAATAAGGTACTCTTACCGGAGCCGGAGCTGCCGACAATCGCCATCATCTCGCCTTCACCCACGCTAAAGCTCACATTGTGCAGCACGTCGGTTTGCACAGTGCCTTCCTGATAGCGTTTGGACAGGTTGTCGCATTGCAACAGGATCTTATTCATAACGTAAAGCCTCAGCGGGTTGAGTGGCGGCAGCGCGCCAGGAAGGATAAAGCGTAGAAAGCAGCGCAATGGCCATCGCGGCCAGCGCAATACCGACCACCTGCAGCGGCTCGATGGCCACCGGCAGCGCCGCGCCGTCAAGCAGCGCGCCGATGATCGGCATTAAATTGTTGAGCTGGCTGGCAAGCAGCGCACCCAGCACCGCCCCGAGCAGCGCGCCGATGATACCGGCGCTGGCCCCCTGCACCATAAACACGGCCATGATCTGCCGCGGCGTCAGCCCCTGGGTTTGCAGGATAGCGACCTCGCCCTGCTTCTCCATCACCATCAGCCCTAGCGAGGTGATGATGTTAAAAGCAGCCACGGCGACGATCAGGCTCAGCAGCAGCCCCATCATGTTTTTCTCCATCCGCACGGCCTGGAACAGCTCGCCTTTACGCTCGCGCCAGTCCTGCCATTTGGTGCCGTCCGGCAGTTTTTGCTGGCTGAGGGTATCGACCTTCAGCGGCGCGTCGAGCCACAGGCGCCAGCCGGTGATATTGCCGGCCGGGTAGCGCATCAGGCGTGACGCGTCCTGAATGTTAACCAGCATCTGGTAACCATCGACTTCACTGTTGGCGGCAAAGGTCCCAATCACGGTGAACAGGCGCTGGCTTGGCAGGCGCCCCATCGGCGTAAACTGGCTGGCTGAAGGCACCATCACGCGCAGCTGGTCGCCACGGTTGACGCCAAGCTGACCGGCAAGCTGCTCACCCAGAATCACGTTGTATTTCCCGGCTTCCAGGTCGGTCTGCTTCACGTTAACGAGATACGGCGTCAGCGGATCTTTTTGTGCCGGGTCGATACCCAGCATCACGCCGACCGCCACGCTGCGGGCGCTTTGCAGCACCACGTCGCCGGTGGTCAGTGGCGCAACGCGCGTGACGCCCTGTAACTTCGCCGCGCTTTCCGGCAGCTGCTGTGGGTTAACCGAACCGTTAGTCGATGAGAGTACGGCCTGCGGCATCAGCCCCAGGATGTTGTTTTGCAGCTCGCGCTCGAAGCCATTCATGACGGAAAGCACCGTCACCAGTGCCATCACGCCAAGCGTAATGCCAATAGTCGAAAGCCAGGAGACAAAGCGACCGAAGCGGTCCGCGGCGCGCCCACGCATGTAGCGTAAGCCTATGAAGAGTGCGACAGGTTGATACATGAAGTCCGTCTGTTTGCTGATAGCAGACCCACGAGTATATAAGCGAATCCGTTAAGCGTAAATGACTGAAACCGTAAGCTTTGGTAATCATTTTTCCAAAAAATTCAGATAAATCAGGATACTAATATCTGAAACCGCACCTCGTAACCTCCACCTTTTCCGAAAAACCTCCTGATACAGACTGTTACCCATTACAGCCCGGTTTCGTTTAACAACAATTGCTCGTTCGTCTATGGCAATAAGGTAGTTGCGAACAATGAAGCAAAAAGCATTATGGATTAACCAGATAAAAGGGCTGTGCATCTGCCTGGTGGTTATCTACCATTCAGTTATCACGTTTTATCCGCACCTGATCGGGCTGCAACGCCCGCTCTCTGGCCTTCTCGCCAAATGCTGGATCTATTTTAATCTCTATCTCGCCCCCTTCCGTATGCCGGTCTTTTTCTTTATCTCCGGCTATCTGATCCGTCGTTATATTGACGAGGTGGACTGGCGAACCAGCCTCGACAAGCGAATCTGGAGCATTGTCTGGGTTCTGGCGCTGTGGGGGATTCTGCAATGGCAGGCGCTGACCCACCTGAACGCCTGGCTGGCGCCCGATCGCGAGGTTACCACCTCGTCGAACGCGGCCTACGCCGATTCGCTCCTGGGATTTGTGCAAGGGATGCTCACCGCCAGCACCAGCCTGTGGTATCTGTATGCCCTGGTGGTCTACTTCACGTTGTGTAAACTGCTGAGCCGCTGGAAGCTGCCGATGCTGGGACTGCTGGCGCTGGCAAGCATCGCGATCAACTTCCTGCCGCTGCCGTGGTGGGGAATGAACAGCGTGGTCCGCAACATGATCTACTACAGCCTCGGGGCGTGGTATGGCGCTGAGCTGATGGCATGGATGAAAAATCTAAACCTGCGCCGCACCTGGCTGGCAACGGGCGCTTTCGCCGCCGTCTCCGTGGTGCTGTTGTTTGCTAACGTTCCGCTGCTGCTCTCCTTGCTGTCGATTGTGCTGATCATGAAGCTGTTCTACAGCGTTGAGCAGCGCTATGCCGTTCACCCTGACAACCTGCTGAACGTGATTGGCTCCAATACCATTGCGATTTATACCACCCACCGCATCCTCATTGAGGCCTTTAGCCTGTTCCTGATTGGCGAGATGAATGCCGCGTACTGGCCGCTCTGGGCTGAACTCACCTTAATTCTGGTCTACCCGTTTGCCAGCCTGCTTATCTGTACCCTGGCCGGGCTGGGGGTGCGTAAACTCTCCACCGCGCTGTTCGGGGACATTTTCTTTTCTCCGCCTTCGACGCTTACGCTCTCGCCGACCACCCGTTAATGCCCTCTCCGCCCCCTTTCGGGGGCGTATAACCCCGCCGTGCGGTTACGATTTGCTTATGTAAAACGATCGAGGATAATAAAGACATTGCGTATCAGTGATATGCCCCAATACTGTTGGTATATCCATAAGAGACTCTGACATAGCCATGCCTGAACACTATCGTTATTCCTTGCCTGTCAAAGCGGGCGACCAGCGCCAGCTGGGTGAACTCACGGGCGCAGCGTGCGCCACGCTGGTGGCGGAAATTGCTGAGCGTCATCCTGGCCCGGTGATCCTGGTTGCCCCGGATATGCAAAACGCCCTGCGCCTGCACGATGAAATTCGCCAGTTCACCGATAATCTGGTGTTCAGCCTAGCCGACTGGGAAACGCTGCCCTATGACAGCTTCTCTCCGCACCAGGAGATCATCTCCTCGCGCCTGTCGACGCTGTATCAACTCCCGACCATGCAGCGCGGCGTGCTGATTGTGCCGGTAAACACCCTGATGCAACGCGTCTGTCCGCACAGCTACCTGCACGGTCACGCGCTGGTAATGAAAAAAGGTCAGCGCCTGTCCCGTGATGCCCTGCGGGCGCAGCTTGACGGCGCCGGGTATCGCCACGTCGATCAGGTGATGGAGCACGGGGAATATGCGACCCGCGGCGCGCTGCTCGACCTTTACCCGATGGGCAGCGACCAGCCGTATCGTCTGGACTTTTTCGATGATGAAATCGACAGCCTGCACGTCTTCGACGCCGATACGCAGCGCACGCTGGAGGAAGTGGAGTCCATCAATTTACTGCCCGCGCATGAGTTCCCGACGGACAAAACCGCTATCGAACTGTTCCGCAGCCAGTGGCGCGATAAGTTCGAGGTGAAGCGCGACGCGGAACATATTTATCAGCAGGTCAGCAAAGGCACGCTGCCTGCCGGGATTGAATACTGGCAGCCGCTGTTCTTCAGCGAGCCGCTCCCTGCCCTGTTCAGCTACTTCCCGGCGAATACCCTGATTGTTAACACCGGGGATATCGACGCCAGCGCCAGCCGCTTTGAAAGCGAAACCCGCGCTCGCTTCGAAAACCGGGGCGTTGACCCGATGCGTCCGCTGCTGCCGCCGGAAGCGCTGTGGCTGCGTACCGACGAGCTCAACGCCGAGCTGAAGCGCTGGCCGCGCATGCAGCTGAAAACCGATTCGCTTGCCGATAAGGCCGCCAACACCAACCTCGCCTTCCGGACGCTGCCGGACCTGGCCGTCCAGGCGCAGCAGAAATCCCCGCTGGATAATCTGCGCAAGTTCCTGGAGTCCTTTACCGGCCCGGTGGTGTTCTCCGTTGAGAGTGAAGGCCGTCGCGAAGCGTTAGGTGAGCTGCTGGGACGCATTAAGGTGGCGCCGAAGCGCATCCTGCGCCTGAGCGAAGCGACCGGAAACGGCCGTTACCTGATGATTGGCGCCGCCGAGCATGGGTTCATCGACACGCTCAACAACCTGGCGCTGATTTGCGAAAGCGACCTGCTGGGCGAGCGCGTCGCGCGCCGTCGTCAGGACAGCCGTCGAACCATCAACCCGGACACGCTGATCCGCAACCTGGCCGAACTGCATCCGGGCCAGCCGATTGTTCACCTGGAGCATGGCGTTGGACGCTATCAGGGGATGACCACGCTCGAGGCGGGCGGCATTAAAGGTGAATACCTGATGCTGACCTACGCTAACGACGCCAAACTGTATGTCCCGGTGTCGTCCCTGCATCTGATCAGCCGCTACGCGGGCGGTGCCGAAGAGAACGCGCCGCTGCACAAGCTGGGCGGCGACGCCTGGGCGCGCGCGCGCCAGAAGGCCGCGGAAAAAGTGCGTGACGTGGCCGCCGAGCTGCTGGATATCTACGCCCAGCGCGCGGCCAAAGAGGGCTTCGCCTTTAAGCATGATAAGGAACAGTATCAGCTGTTCTGCGACAGCTTCCCGTTTGAAACCACGCCGGATCAGGCTCAGGCTATTAACGCCGTGCTGAGCGACATGTGCCAGCCGCTGGCGATGGACCGTTTAGTGTGCGGCGACGTCGGCTTCGGCAAAACCGAAGTGGCGATGCGCGCCGCCTTCCTTGCGGTGGAAAACAACAAGCAGGTGGCGGTGCTGGTGCCAACCACCCTGCTCGCTCAGCAGCACTTCGACAACTTCCGCGACCGCTTCGCCAACTGGCCGGTACGCATCGAGATGCTGTCACGTTTTCGCAGCACCAAAGAGCAGACGCAGATCCTGGAGCAGGCAAGCGAAGGCAAAATTGACATTCTGATCGGTACACACAAGCTGCTGCAAAGCGACGTGAAGTGGAAAGATTTGGGGCTGCTGATCGTCGACGAAGAGCACCGCTTCGGGGTGCGTCATAAGGAACGCATCAAAGCGATGCGCGCCGACGTCGATATCCTGACCCTGACCGCGACGCCGATCCCGCGAACCCTGAACATGGCAATGAGCGGCATGCGCGATCTGTCGATTATTGCCACGCCGCCGGCGCGCCGTCTGGCGGTAAAAACCTTCGTCCGCGAATACGATAATCTGGTGGTGCGTGAGGCCATTCTGCGTGAAGTGCTGCGCGGGGGTCAGGTCTATTACCTGTACAACGACGTGGAAAACATCCAGAAAGCCGCCGACAGGCTGGCGGAGCTGGTGCCGGAAGCGCGCATTGCTATCGGTCACGGGCAGATGCGCGAGCGCGAGCTGGAACGGGTGATGAACGACTTCCACCATCAGCGCTTTAACGTGCTGGTGTGCACCACCATCATCGAAACCGGGATCGACATTCCGACGGCGAACACCATCATCATTGAACGTGCGGATCACTTTGGCCTGGCGCAGCTTCACCAGCTGCGCGGCCGCGTCGGGCGTTCGCACCATCAGGCCTACGCCTGGCTGCTGACGCCGCATCCGAAAGCGATGACCACCGATGCGCAGAAGCGTCTGGAAGCCATCGCCTCGCTGGAAGACCTCGGTGCAGGCTTCGCGCTGGCCACGCACGATCTCGAGATCCGCGGTGCCGGTGAACTGCTGGGTGAGGACCAGAGCGGCTCGATGGAGACCATCGGCTTCTCGCTCTATATGGAACTGCTGGAAAACGCGGTTGATGCCCTGAAGGCCGGGCGCGAGCCGTCGCTGGAAGATCTCACCAGCCAGCAGACCGAGGTCGAGTTGCGTATGCCTTCCCTGCTGCCGGACGATTTCATTCCGGATGTAAATACCCGACTGTCGTTCTACAAGCGCATCGCCAGCGCGAAGACGGAAAGCGAGCTGGAAGAGATTAAGGTTGAGCTGATCGACCGCTTTGGTCTGCTGCCCGATGCGGCGCGAAATCTGCTGGATATCGCGCGCCTGCGCCAGCAGGCGCAGAAGCTGGGCATTCGCAAGCTTGAAGGCAACGAAAAAGGCGGCGTGATTGAGTTCGCGGAGAAGAACCACGTCAACCCGATGTGGCTCATCGGTCTGCTGCAAAAACAGCCGCAGCATTTCCGTCTGGATGGCCCAACGCGGCTGAAATTTACCCAGGAGCTGACGGAGCGCAAAACCCGCATGGACTGGGTGCGTAACTTTATGCGCCAACTGGAAGAGAACGCGATCGCCTGACCTCCCCTCCCCCGTTAGCCCAGCGCTAACGGGGGACAATTTACAAACTCTTTGCACTTCACCCGATCTTCCCGACACACCCATTCGCCATAATTATCGTTAACGCCTTATAAAACAATAACCTTATCATTTATATGGATTATGGTGATGATCTCTTCGCGTATGACTCGCTGGTTAACCCTGTTTGCGCTGGCAGCCACCGTTGCGGTTGCACTTCCCGCTCGCGCAAATACCTGGCCCCTTCCTCCGCCCGGCAGCAAGGTGGTGGGGGAAAACCGCTTTCATGTGGTTGAAAATAATGGCGGTTCGCTGGAAGCCATTGCCAAAAAATATAACGTTGGTTTTCTGGCCCTGCTGCAGGCGAACCCTGGCGTCGACCCCTACGTCCCGCGCGCGGGCAGCGTATTGACTATCCCGTTACAGACTATCCTGCCGGACGCTCCGCGTGAGGGGATCGTCATAAATCTGGCGGAGCTGCGTCTGTACTATTACCCGCCGGGTAAAAATGAGGTGACCGTCTACCCGATTGGTATTGGTCAGCTGGGCGGCGACACCCTGACGCCGACGATGGTCACGACCGTCTCGGATAAACGCGCGAATCCAACCTGGACACCAACGGCCAATATTCGTGCCCGGTATAAAGCTCAGGGCATCGATCTTCCAGCCGTGGTGCCAGCAGGCCCGGATAACCCGATGGGTCACCACGCGATCCGTCTGGCGGCCTACGGCGGCGTTTACCTGCTGCACGGAACGAACGCGGACTTTGGCATCGGCATGCGCGTCAGCTCCGGCTGCATTCGTCTGCGCGATGACGATATCAAAACGCTGTTTAACGTCGTTACGCCGGGTACGAAAGTCAATATTATCAATACGCCGATCAAGGTTTCTGAGGAGCCGGGCGGCGTGCGGCTGGTTGAAATTCACCAGCCGCTATCGAAAAACATTGGCGATGACCCGCAGACGCTGCCCATCAACCTGAATGCCGCGATGGTAAGCTTTAAAACGAATGCGAATACCAACAGCGAGGTGATGGAGCGCGCAATGGAGGCCCGCTCAGGCATGCCGACCGACGTCACCCGGCATCACGATGTCATCCAGCAATCGATGTAAATCATAAATAAATAAACGCCCTGCTAAGCAGGGCGTTTTTTATTGCAGTGGCATAAATGAGGGTTTATGCCCGGCTTATTTGTAGATGACGGCGGTGCCGTGCAGGGTGTTAGGACCGGTCACAGAGGTGATGCGGTAAGATTTTGCACCCATCTCTTGCGCTTTTTGCGCCAGCTGATCTTCCAGTGAACCCAGGTTAGTCCCGGCAGAGGCAGAGATCGTCCCGACTTTATGCTGATCGACCGGGGTGGACTGTACCTGTACAGCCGCAAAGCTTGCGAAAGAGAGTGAACTCAGGACAGCAGCAGCGATGAGGGTTTTTACGTTTTTCATGATGTTTACCTTTAGCAGATGAATTTGGAGGTCGTTAGCTATTTAGTTAACGATCGATAGGTAAATCATAAATGTGATCAATCTCACACGTCAACATAATTTTATAATGGTCGTTAACTTAATTTTAAAGTCGTTATTTTTCATACTCATATGATTAATTTATTTTTAAGCATTCAGCGCTGGTGGTGACTTGCGTTTATTTTTATAATGGTCATTCAACAAACCAACAGAGGACCAACGGCACATGACAACCGACGTCACGAGTTGTGCAAAGAAAAGCCGTGGCCGACCAAAAGTGTTTGACAGGGATGCAGCGCTTGATAAGGCCATGACTCTCTTCTGGCAACATGGGTATGAAGCAACCTCGCTTTCCGATCTGGTAGAAGCCACCGGCGCCAAAGCGCCGACGCTCTATGCCGAATTTACCAATAAAGAGGGGCTGTTCAGGGCAGTGCTGGACAGATACATTTCGCGCTTTGCGGCGAAACACGAAGCCCAGCTGTTTTGTGAAGAGAAAAGCGTCGAACAGGCGCTTCGGGATTACTTCACCGCCGTCGCGACCTGCTTCACCAGTAAGGACACGCCTGCGGGCTGCTTTATGATTAACACCTCTGCCACCCTGGCGGCGTCCTCGAAAGAGATTGCCAATACGGTGAAATCGCGTCATGCCATGCAGGAGGAGACGCTGAGCGCCTTTCTGGCTCAGCGGCAGCAGCGCGGTGAAATCCCTGCACAGTGCAACCCTCAGCTGCTGGCGCAATACCTGAGCTGTATTTTGCAGGGGATGTCGATCAGCGCCCGTGAAGGGGCAACGCTGGAAAAACTGCAGAATATCAGCGACACCACGCTGCGGCTGTGGCCTGAGCTCCTCAAAATCTGAAGCAAAAAAAAAGCTCCTCAGCCTGAGCGCATGAGGAGCTAAATTCAGAGAACATCTTTTTTACACTTTGTTATTCAGAACCAGCTGGCCATTTCCATCGAGCGGAATTTGCGTGCCCGGGTCTTTATCCATGCGGATTTTGCCCTGCTGATCGCCAATTTTGTACGTCACGTCATAACCCAGCATTTTTTCCGACTTGTCATAGACGGTTTTGCAGCGTTGCTGAGTCGTGGTGTAGGTATCATTATCCTGCATCGCGCCCTGCACCTGGTTACCGGCATAGCCGCCACCCAGCGCGCCGACCACGGTCGCTACATCTTTACCCCGGCCGCCGCCAAACTGGTGACCAATCACGCCACCCGCTACCGCACCCAGAACAGAACCGGCGATACGGTTTTCATCCTGCACCGGACGACGATGCGTCACGGAGACGTTACGGCACTCCTGACGAGGCGTTTTTACCGTTTCTTTAATCGGTGTAGCAGAAACCACCTGCGCATACTGCGGGCCGCGGTCTAATACGTTGAGACTGGCAACGGCAGCCACACCTAACGCAGCCGCGACGCCAATCCCTATACCCGCCAACATTGATTTATTCACGGGACTTCCTCCTTTGTTGCTATTGGTAACAATTTTGCAATGGAGGCACGGCTTCGCCAATCAGATAAAGGATCAAAAAAGGGGCATAGCGAGGAGATATATTCTATTTAGGAGAACTCTTAAGCAGTCAAACTGTGATCTACAGCATGACATGCTAAAAACTCCCTCCGGAGAGCCCGGAGGGAGTGAAAGATTAGTGCAGCTTCAGACGCGGACGGATCACGCGGTTGATTCTGCCCACCAGCATCATCAGCCCGGTTTTGAAGTAGCCGTGCAGCGCAATCTGGTGCATACGGTACAGGGAGATGTACACGAAGCGGGCAATGCGCCCTTCTACCATCATCGAGCCGCGCATCAGGTTGCCCATCAGGCTGCCGACGGTTGAGAAGTTTGACAGAGACACCAGAGAACCGTGGTCTTTGTAAACATAGGCCTTCATTGGCTTGCCTTTGTACTGCGCCAGAATGTTGTGCAGGACCAGGCTTGCCATCTGGTGTGCAGCCTGGGCGCGCGGCGGCACGAATCCACCTTCAGGACGGGCGCAGGAGGCGCAGTCACCGATAGCAAAGATTTCAGGGTCACGCGTGGTTTGCAGCGTTGGCTCCGTGACCAGCTGATTAATGCGGTTGGTTTCCAGGCCGCCGATATCTTTCATAAAGTCAGGCGCTTTGATACCTGCCGCCCAGACCATCAGATCCGCTTTGATATACTCGCCGTCTTTGGTGTGCAGGCCGCCTTCGTCGGCGCTGGTCACCATGGTCTGCGTCAGCACCCGCACGCCCAGCTTGGTGAGTTCATTGTGCGCCGCACCGGAAATACGCGGAGGCAGCGCAGGCAGAATGCGTTCACCGGCTTCGACCAGCGTGACGTTCAGCGCTTCGTTCGTTAACCCTTTGTAACCGTAGCTGTGCAGCTGCTTCACCGCATTGTGCAGCTCAGCGGACAGCTCAACACCCGTCGCACCGCCGCCGACAATGGCGATATTGACCTTACCGTTCGCACCCATATTGCTGGTGTACTTCAGGAACAGGTTCAGCATTTCCTGATGGAAACGACGCGCCTGGTGCGGGTTATCGAGGAAGATACAGTGCTCTTTCACGCCCGGCGTGTTGAAGTCGTTGGAGGTACTGCCCAGCGCCATGACCAGGGTGTCGTACGGCAGCTTGCGCTCAGGAACCAACAGCTCCCCTTTTTCATCACGCAGTTCTGCCAGAGTGATGGTTTTGCTTTCACGGTTGATGTCCACCACCGAGCCCAGCTGGAACTGGAAATGATGGTTGCGCGCGTGTGCCAGATAGCTGAGCGCGTCCACGCCCTCGTCCAGAGAGCCGGTCGCTACTTCGTGCAGCAGCGGTTTCCACAGGTGGCTGTGGTTACGATCCACCAGCGTGATTTTGGCTTTTTTACCGCGCCCCAGCTTCTTACCCAACTGTGTCGCCAGCTCCAGCCCGCCAGCACCACCGCCTACAATCACTATCTTTTTCAATGGCGTAGTCAACGTGACCCCCTCAAATTATTAACCAATTGTTAATTAAAAGTTATAAAAATAACCCTTAATTAACAACAGGTTACAGCACTGAAACCATTCAGGTGCATTGAGAATACCACGTCAGGCGCATTGGTCATACCAAAATTGATATGCATCAAGTTTTGATGGCTTAAAAGTAGACAATTCTGGACAAAAAGAAACCCGGTGCGCGTTCGCGACCGGGTTTCTGAAGTGGCAGGCTGTGGTTTAGCCCAGCGTTTTAAAGGCTTTGATGCGCTGCAGATGCGGGGAGATATTCTTAAACTTGTGGGTCTGTTCTTCGTCCCAGACAATTTCATAGTAATGATGCAGCAGTTCTGCCGCCCGGTGGCTGTTGAGCGCCTCATCGTTACGCGACAGGATCACCAGGCAGCGGTCACGGTTTTTTTCCCGAAAATTGCTGACGCACTTGGTCGCAATATCGACATACTCTTCCGGGCGGTCAATCTTGCCTTCCATGTTCTCGTTCGGGAAAAGGTTGGGATTGAATACGACCTGGCGGATGTCACACAGGAAGCCAATCCGCTCCGCCCAGTAGCCGCCCAGCCCCACGCCGCAAATCAGCGGGCGATCGTCGACGTTGAGCTGCAACATCTTGTCCACCTCTTTGAGCAGGTGCTGCATATCATGCTTCGGATGGCGCGTGCTGTAGCTGATCAACCGGACATCCGGATCGATAAACTGCAGCTGCAACACCTTCTCATGATTACCAGGACTGTTTGAGTCAAAACCGTGTAAATAGATAATCATCGTCTTCTCACCACGCTACGCCTTCCGGGAGGGTTTACAGGCTGGCTTTATGTGCCTGCCAGCGCTCATTCAGGTCTTCAAGCCGGGCGTTGACCGTCTTCCAGCGCGCCGAATCCATCAGCTCCTGACGGCTAAATGAACCTTTATGATACAATTGTGTAACACGCTCTGCATTGATCGGCGACAGGTTATCCAGCACGCTAACGGCACCTTTACGATTATTGCAGACCAGGATCATATCGCAACCTGCATCCAGCGACGCCTGGCCGCGTTCAGCGTAGCTGCCCATAATCGCCGCCCCTTCCATTGATAGATCGTCAGAGAAAATCACGCCATTGAAGCCCAGCTCCTGACGCAGAACGGTTTTCAGCCAGTGCGGAGAGCCGCTGGCAGGACGTGGGTCAACGTCGCTGTAAATCACGTGCGCAGGCATGATGGCATCCAGCTTGTTGTCGGTGATAAGCGACCTGAACACCGACATATCTTTGGCGCGAATTTCCGCTTCCGGGCGCGGATCGCGCGGGGTCTCTTTATGCGAGTCCGCCGTTACCGCCCCGTGGCCAGGGAAGTGTTTCCCGGTGGTTTTCATCCCGGCATCGTGCATGCCGTCAATGAAGCGGGTCGCCATGGCCAGCGCAATGCGCGGATCGTCATGGTACGAGCGCTCGCCAATGGCGGCGCTGATATGCCCCACGTCCAGAACCGGGGCAAAACTGATGTCGATATCCATGGCAATCATTTCACTGGCCATCAGCCAGCCGGCCTCCTGCGCCAGTGTCCCGCCCTCTTCCGTGCCGAGCAGCGCGGCAAAAGACTTGGCTGCCGGCAGGCGGGTAAACCCTTCGCGAAAGCGCTGCACGCGGCCGCCTTCCTGATCGACGGCGACCACCAGATGGTTGCGCGACGCGGCGCGGATCTGGCGCACCAGCTCGCGCAGCTGCGCCGGATCGTGATAGTTGCGGGTAAACAGGATCAGGCCCCCCACCAGCGGATGCGCCAGAATTTCACGCTCCTCCGCATCCAGTTCAAACCCTTCTACATCCAACATGACTGGACCCACATCCACCTCTCTTATCCTTTCGTTTATAACTGACGCCAGGCATCGTCTGCCAGCGCAATAAAATGTTTGTCTCTTGACTGCTGATAGCGCATTTCAAACCAGCCAGCCATTAACATGACGACCCATGGCCGCCAGCGTTTGACCTGACGCCTCAGCGCGTCGGCGTCAATGTGCGCCACCTCGGCGTAGTTCCTGATAAGCGTCTGCCGCGCGTCGTCACTCTCCGTCCAGACTGCTGCCAGCTCAAGCGCCACATCGCCATCTCCGGCGTATTCCCAATCGATGAGCCTGATGCCCTCTGCCGTATGCACAATATTTCCGGCATGAACATCCATGTGCAGCGGCGATAGCCGAATCGGCTGCGGCTCGCCTGCTTTACGCAACCGCTTGAGATGTGCCAGCCACACTGGAGTGCGTCTGTCTGGCGCGGCCTGCTGCCAGTAGCGTTCAAGCAGCGGGTATAGCGTGATTCGCCATCCCAGACGTGGCTGCCGGTGCAGATGATACAGCATTGCCACGAGCGTCGGCGTGTCCGGCAGCGCGCTTTTCACGTCACCGTCCAGATAGTCGACGGCCATCCAGCTCTCTCTGAAAAAACGGGGGGCAGGCACGAGATCTGACGGAAGACGCCTCAGGGCGCGAAACTGACGACGGAAATGGGAGGCAGGCGCATAGGGGTCGTGATGTTGCCGCAAGACCAGGCGTCGTTCCCCCTGCGCTATAATGCAACTCGCGCCGCCAAGCCCGGAGTGGGCCTGCGGCGCGATAAGGCGGTACTGAGGAAAATAGCGCGTCAGAATCTCTTCACGCGTGCTGTCATTGTTGCGTAACCGCACCTTTACCTGACCAGATAATTTCGCCTGTCTGAACCAGCATCAGCTGCATCTGCAGGGCCGGTGTATTCACGTTACCGGTGGCGTTAGAGTACAGCACATACTGTGCGCCAACGTTACGGGCAATGCCGATCGCCTTGCTGCGTGTGCCGAGGCTATCCTGCGGCGACAGGCCCAGCTGCTGTTTGGCTACCGCGAGTTGCTGAGCCGAGACCAGCGTAAACTTACCGTTGTTTGCCAGCGCATTGCGCAGCGTTTCTGTCGCTTCACCCGCGTTCAGCGAACCGTTGGTACGGTTGTTCACGCTATCGACCAACAACACGCTGCCTGCCGTCACGCCCTGTGCCTGCAGCATTTTGCCGACCATGGGCTGCATTGCGCCGTTCCAGTCGTAATGGCGCACGCGCGGCGTGGGCTGCGACGTCTGGTCCGGATGCTCAATCGGGCCAGGCTGTGACGGAATAGACGGCACAGACGGCACGGTTGGCTGCGGCTGCGTTGGCTGTGTCGGCTGTTCAGTGCCCGGTTTCGCCTCTTCCACAGGCGCTGGCTGTTCAGTTCGGGTCACACACCCCGCCAGGAACAGCGCGAAAGCTGTCACGAGCGCATAGCGGCTCAAGTTTTTAATCAAGGTTCACCCCTTAGAGATAAAGATAAAGTCTCACCTTATGCGCACCCAGATAGTTGGCGCTGCCATAGAGCGTTACCGACGATCTGGCCGGAATGGTGACGCTGCGCGGCGCCTCCAGCGGATGCATTTCAAGACCTCTTACGTCATACCAGAAAAAACGGTAGTGGACCGTCACGGGTTCATGTCTTTCATTAAAGAGCGTAGAGGAGGCAGAGGAATTGATTTCACTGATGGTCAGCACGGGTTGTTGCGCCGTGATGCCCGCGGCAAGCACGGAGGATTCCATCACCAGCGTCTGTTCATCGTTCACGGGGATCGCCGGGCGCGAGCTGCACCCCACAATCATCATCGTCAATACCAGCGCTGCAATACGCCCTTTACGCATATCAAAGACCTTTATGTGCCAGCATCGGCCCCAGAGGACGTCCACCCAGCAGATGCATGTGAATATGATAAACTTCCTGGCCACCATGACGGTTGCAGTTCATGATCAGACGGTAACCGTCTTCTGCAATGCCTTCCTGTTCAGCGATTTTCGCGGCCACCGTCAGCATACGACCTAACGCCACTTCATGCTCGGTTTTTACGTCGTTTACGGTCGGAATCAGAATATTGGGAATGATAAGGACGTGCGTCGGGGCCTGAGGGGAAATATCCCGGAAAGCCGTTACCAGTTCATCCTGATAGACGATATCCGACGGGATTTCGCGACGGATAATTTTACTGAAAATCGTTTCTTCAGCCATGACCTTTTCCTTTTTTGTTTAATCTGGCGCGAGCAATTGCTGTTAACACACGCTCTGGTTGAGTGCGTGACACAATTCAAGAGTATGAGCGAGTTTCTCCTGTCCTTTCAACCTCCTCCCTCGATTTCTTTCCTGAATGTTCATCAGCTGAACGAAGAGTGACCGTTAAAGCGTGCTGCTGCATTTTTTTAAGACAGAAATAAAAAAGGCAGCCATTCGGCTGCCTTAGTCTCCCCAGGTCACAGCTTAGTTGTTGCGGATGTATTCATCCATTTCGGTTTTCAGGTTATCGGATTTCGTACCGAAAATTGCCTGTACACCAGAACCTGCAACAACCACGCCCGCTGCGCCCAGTTTTTTCAGACCCGGCTGGTCTACTTTCGCGACGTCGGCAACGCTCACACGCAGACGAGTGATGCACGCGTCCAGGTTAGTGATGTTCTCTTTACCGCCGAACGCGGCAACCAGTGCCGGAGCCATTTCGCTGGTCGCGCCCGCTTTGCTGTCTTCTGTCGCATCTTCACGGCCTGGGGTTTTCAGGTCCAGTGCTTTAATCAGCACGCGGAAGATGGTGTAGTAAACAACGGCATAGCACGCACCCACGATTGGGAACAGCCACAGTTTGCTGCTGTTACCGGACAGAACGATGAAGTCGATCAGACCGTGAGAGAAGGACGTACCGTCACGCATACCCAGCAGAATACAGATTGGGAACGCCAGGCCCGCCAGAATCGCGTGGATAACGTACAGGATCGGCGCAACGAACATGAAGGAGAACTCGATCGGCTCGGTGATACCGGTCAGGAACGAGGTCAGCGCTGCGGAGATCATGATACCGCCCACTTTTGCACGGTTCTCTGGCTTAGCAGAGTGCCAGATAGCAATCGCCGCTGCTGGCAGACCGTACATTTTGAACAGGAAGCCACCAGACAGTTTACCTGCAGTTGGGTCACCCGCCATGTAACGTGGGATATCGCCGTGGAATACCTGGCCTGCTGCGTTGGTGAATTCACCAATCTGCATCTGGAATGGAACGTTCCAGATGTGGTGCAGACCGAATGGCACCAGGCAACGCTCGATGAAGCCGTAGATACCAAACGCCACAACCGGGTTCTGGTAAGCAGCCCACTGAGAGAAGGTCTGGATAGCGGAGCCGATTGGTGGCCAGATGAAGGACAGGATCACGCCAGTGAAAATCGCTGCCAGACCAGAGATGATCGGAACGAAACGCTTGCCCGCGAAGAAGCCCAGGTACTCAGGCAGCTTGATGCGATAGAAGCGGTTGAACATGTACGCTGCAATCGCACCGGAAATGATACCGCCCAGAACACCGGTGTCCGCCAGGTGTTTCGCGGCGATCTCTTCTGCCGGTAAATGCAGAACCAGCGGCGCAACCACAGCCATGGTTTTCACCATGATGCCGTAAGCAACCACTGCAGCCAGCGCAGATACGCCGTCGTTATTGGTGAAGCCCAGAGCCACACCGATCGCGAAGATCAGTGGCATGTTAGCAAAGACAGAACCGCCTGCTTCGGCCATCACATGGGACACTACGGCTGGCAGCCAGCTGAAGTTAGCAGAACCGACACCCAGCAGGATACCTGCGATAGGCAGTACGGATACTGGCAGCATCAGCGATTTACCGACCTTTTGCAGGTTAGCAAATGCATTCTTAAACATAATTGAGAGTGCTCCTGAGTATTTGTGCTTTTTTTACGCTTTCACGCATTGGCCCGGGGGGAGTACCGTGCCGTGGACAGGACATCTAAGCGCCCTTTATTTATTACACAGAGTAAAATAATTCCCTCTGAGTTTGTTTGACGGCTATCACGTTTCAGCTTAAGGCGGTCGAAAAACTTTCAGTTATTTACAAAAAGCGTGTCCGGATGTGTCTAAAAACACCCTCACCGCCCCAAATGAGGCGGTGAACTTTACTCGTTTTATTTATTAATTACGAGCCTAAAAAAAACAGGTGTATCAGACAGATTGCAGGCGGGCGGGGTCAATATGGAACAGCGTTGAGAAGTTTTCCGTGGTCATGCGGGCCAGCTCTTCGATGCTGACGCCCTTCAGTACGGCCATGTACTCAGCCACGTCTCGCGTCATCGCCGGTTGGTTCTCTTTACCGCGATGCGGTACCGGGGCCAGATACGGAGAGTCTGTCTCCACCAGAATGCGATCGAGCGGAACATAACGCGCGGCATCCCGGAGCTGCTCAGCGTTACGGAACGTCACGATCCCGGAAAACGAAATATAAAACCCTAAATCAAGCAGTTTACCCGCCGTTTCTCTGTCTTCTGTGAAACAGTGTAGTACGCCACCGCAATCCGTCACGTTTTCTTCCCGAAGGATCGCCAGGGTATCGGCACGCGCATCGCGGGTATGCACAATGACCGGCTTGTTCAGTTCGCGGCCAATACGGATATGATGGCGGAAGGACTCCTGCTGTCGCGGTTTCGTTTCCGGCGTGTAAAAATAGTCCAGGCCGGTCTCCCCCATCGCCACCACGCCCTCTTCTGCTGCCAGTCGGCGCAGTTCATCAACGTCATACGCCTCGTCCTGATTCAGCGGATGCACGCCGCAGGAGAACACCACGTTGTCGCGAACGCCCACCAGCTCACGCATGGTGCGATAACCCGGCAGCGTCGTCGCCACCGCAAGGCAGAATTTCACATCGCGGGCAGCGGCTTTTTCCAGCACGTCATCCACGTTTTTATGCAGGGATTGATAATCCAGGCCATCAAGATGGCAGTGTGAGTCGACTAAAAACATAATGTCTCTCTCAGAGATGGGAAACTGGCGGTGTGACGCCGGGTTGCAGGTAATGTTCAATACGCAGTAACTGGTCGGTCAGTAAAAGCTCGCGATTAAGACCCGTCACGGTTAAAAGCTGTTCGCGGCTCTGGCAAACTTCATGAAGCATCGCGTGAAGAATCGCGCCGGAGAGGCGGTTCGCCAGCGTACTCACCAGTGGCCACGCGTCAGGGTTAGTCAGCAGCGTTGCCCCTTGCTGAATTTTAAGGGCATCCAGCAGCAACGCGGCCAGCCAGTGCAGACGCTCAACGGCACTATCGCTGTTAAGTGTCGGGAGTAAGCTTAGCCAGTCGTTGTTATTCAGCGCCGCTTCAACGGCCCGGCAGAGCGCTTCTCGCTGTGACCAGACGTCAGGTTGCAGCAAGGCCAGCGCCGCCGCGGGCGCGCCGCTGCTCAGGCGCAAGGCTGACAGCGCACTTTCAGGTGACGTTGTCACCTCTCGCTCCAGCCAGCTCAGCGCCCATGATTCCTGAGGCACCGCAAGGTGATGAAGACGGCAGCGGCTGCGCAACGTCGCCAGCAATCGTCCCGGATCGCGGCACGAGAGGAAAAACCACGTTTTTTCCGGCGGCTCTTCAAGAGTCTTAAGCAGGGCGTTAGCCGCCGCCTCGGTCAGCAGGGTGGCGTCTTTGAGCAAGACGACCTTAGCGCCACCCAGGCGCGCATGTTCGTACAATTTTTCACTGACTTCACGCACGGCATCAATACCCAGCGCGCTCTTGCCCTTCTCAGGCTCAAGGGTGTAGTAGTCAGGATGTGTGCCCGCCTGCATCAGCTGGCAGCCGCGGCACTTACCACAGCTTTTGTGCCCTTCCGGCTGCTGGCACATCAGAAAACGGGTGAGGGCATAAATTAACGCCTCATCCCCCATCCCTGGCAATGCCTGAATCAGTAACGCATGATGCCCCCGCCCCGCCTGATAGCTGCCGATCAGCTGCTCAAAGTGCGGACGCAACCATGGATACCATTTCATGCCTGCTGCTCCTGTACCCACTGCGTAACGGTCTGCTGGATGTTGTGCGTGACGTCATCCAGCGACTGCGTCGCATCGATGGTACGAATAGCGCTATCCTGTGCCGCCAGCTCAAGATAGCGCGCACGGGTGCGGTTAAAGAAATCAAAGGACTCTTGTTCAATGCGGTCCAGCTCGCCGCGCGCGCGGGCGCGCTTGAGGCCCACTTCCGGCGTAACATCCAGATAGAGGGTCAGGTCGGGGCGAAAATCACCCAGTACGGCATCGCGCAGCGTTGCCAGCATCGTCTGGTCAATACCGCGTCCCCCGCCCTGGTAGGCCTGAGTCGACAGATCGTGGCGATCGCCGATCACCCATTTACCCTCGGCCAACGCGGGTTTGATCACCGTCTCAACCAGCTGTACGCGCGCCGCGTAGAACATCAACACTTCGGCTTTGTCAGTGATAACTTCGTCGCCAACGGATTTAATATCCAGCACCAGGCTGCGCAGTTTCTCCGCAAGTTGCGTACCGCCCGGCTCGCGGGTGAAGACCATGTCGGCGACGCCAAGCGATTTCAGCGTGTCCACCACTACGTTGCGGGCAGTGGTTTTACCCGCCCCTTCGAGTCCCTCAATGACAATGTATTTACTGCGCATTTTTTTCCTTAAGTGCCTTCAGATAGTCCTGAACAGAGCGATTGTGGCTGGCAAGGTTGGTGTTAAAGGTATGCCCCCCTTTTCCATCAGCCACAAAATAGAGATACGGTGTTTTCGCCGGGTGCGCGGCGGCTTTGAGAGAAGCCTCGCTCGGCGTGGCAATCGGGCCAGGCGGTAAACCGCTAATCACGTAGGTATTATACGCCGTTGGCGTTTCCAGATCTTTTCTGGAAATCTTGCCCGTATAGTTCTCTCCCATGCCGTAGATGACGGTAGGGTCGGTTTGCAGGCGCATACCAATGCGCAGACGATTGATAAATACTGACGCCACCCGATCGCGTTCAGCAGCAACGGCGGTCTCTTTTTCGATAATCGAGGCCATGGTAACAAACTGATTTTGATCTTTATAAGGTAAACCATCCATTCGCCCTTCCCAGGCGGCATCCACGGCGGCGACCATTTTTTTGTGCGCCCGCTTCAGAATCGCCACATCGGTCGTGCCTGCGGTGTACATCCAGGTATCTGGCCAGAACCAGCCTTCCACCCATTCAGGATGCTCAAACTTGAGCACGTCGGCCACCGTCTGGTAGCTGTCGTCCTTCAGGGTATGTTTGATATACGGCGCATCGCGCAGCTGTTTGAGGTAATCGCTCAGGCGCATCCCTTCGACAAAACGCAGCGGGAACTGGGCTTCTTTACCGCTTTCCAGCAGTTGCAGCATCTCCCTGACGGTCATGCCGGGCGTAAAGCGGTAGGTACCGGCCTTGAAGTGAGATAGGTCAGGCTCAATACGCAATAACCACTGGAACACACGAGGACGGTTAATGATCTTATCCGCGTAAAGCTGCTCGCCCAGCGCCATCCGCCCGGTACCGGCTTTCAGGGTAAAAATCGTCTCGTCTTTAATCAAGATTTTACTGTTCGCCAGCTGGCGGACTTTCCATACTCCAGCTCCGCCAGCAATGACCAGCGCAATAATAAGGAGAAGGACAAAACGCAACATTTTCTTCATGACTATCTGGTTTGCTCACATATCGGGGCTAAAAACTGGAACAGCTCGCGCGAAGACCAGCGCTGTTGGTCATACGCACGGACGGCGATAACAGGCATCAACGCATTGCAGATCACAACTTCATCGGCGGACAGCAGCGCCTCTTCCTTCGCGTTTACTTCGACAACGCGAAAGCCTGCATGTGCCAGCTGTTGCAAACAAAACTGGCGCATGATGCCGTTAACGCCAGCCTGCGCCAGCGAAGGGGTGAAGACCTCACGGCCCTTCCGCCAGAGTAAATTAGCCGCACAGCATTCCGTAATGAACCCTTCGCTGTCAAGGACTAGCGCCTCATCGGCGTCCGTCTGTTCAAGATGAGTACGAATAAGCACCTGTTCAAGGCGGTTAAGATGTTTTAGTCCGGCAAGCATCGGGTTTCGCCCCAGCCGCACCGGGCTCAGCGTCAACGTCACGCCCTCTTCACGCCAGCGCGCATAGTGAGCAGGATAAGCTGAAACAGAGAGAATACGTGTTGGATGCTGACAGGCGGCACCGCTGTACCCCCGCCCACCGCTGCCTCGGCTAATGATAACTTTTAAGACACCGCTGGTTTTACCTGACGCCAGCTGACGCATCTCATGTTCAAGAATTTCCCACTGCGTAAAAGGGATCAGTAACGTCTGGCAGGCGTCTTGTAAACGGCGGAGGTGTGCATCAAGCAAGCACACGTCGCCTTCCAGAATACGCGCAGTCGTAAAGCAGCCATCGCCAAACTGCGTCGCCCTGTCGCTTGCCGGCAGCGTGTCTTGCTCAAGGCCATTAATTAAAAACATGGTGGCTCCTTATGCGTGGGCGTTTAGTCTGGCAGGATGCCATGCAACCGACAAGAAGATTAGGCTTAATAAAAAAGGCCCGGCAAGCGGACCTTTTTTTATAGCTTTCGGGCCGTCAGGCTCAGACCTTTTTGAAGATCAGAGAACCATTCGTGCCGCCAAAGCCGAAGGAGTTACACAGGGTGTACTCCATACCGCTAACCTGGCGCGCTTCATGAGGAACGAAGTCCAGATCGCAACCTTCATCCGGGTTATCCAGGTTGATGGTTGGCGGAACAGCCTGATCGCGCAGCGCAAGGATAGAGTAGATGGACTCTACTGCACCCGCCGCGCCCAGCAGGTGACCGGTCATAGATTTCGTGGAGCTAACCAGTACGCGGCTGGCAGACTCGCCGAAGATAGACTTCACAGCCTGCGCTTCAGCTTTGTCGCCTGCTGGCGTAGAGGTACCGTGAGCGTTAACGTAGCCAATCTGCGCTGGGGTAATACCCGCATCACGGATCGCGTTTTCCATCGCCAGCGCAGCACCCGCACCGTTCTCCGGAGGAGAGGTCATGTGATAAGCATCGCTGCTCATACCAAAGCCAACGACTTCAGCATAAATTTTCGCACCGCGTTTTTTCGCATGTTCGTACTCTTCCAGCACGAGCATACCTGCGCCGTCACCCAACACGAAACCATCGCGGTCTTTATCCCACGGACGGCTCGCCGCCTGAGGATTATCGTTACGGGTAGAAAGCGCACGCGCTGCACCAAAGCCACCAACACCCAATGGGGTACTGGCTTTTTCAGCACCGCCCGCAACCATAGCATCTGCATCGCCGTACGCAATGATACGCGCGGCCTGGCCGATGTTATGCACGCCAGACGTACACGCGGTAGCGATAGAAATGCTTGGCCCACGCAGGCCGAACATAATGGTCAGGTGACCTGCCACCATGTTAACAATCGTGGACGGAACGAAGAACGGGCTGATCTTACGCGGTCCGCCATTCATCAGCGATGTATGGTTTTCCTCGATCAGGCCAAGACCGCCAATCCCGGAGCCGATAGCAGCGCCGATACGGGTTGCGTTCTCTTCCGTAATCTCAAGGCCAGAATCCTGCATGGCCTGAACGCCAGCGACAATTCCATATTGAATGAAGGCATCCATCTTGCGCTGTTCTTTGCGCGAGATGATCTCTTCACAGTTAAAATCCTTTACTAAGCCAGCAAATTTCGTTGCATAGGCGCTAGTATCGAAATGGTCGATTAGGCTGATGCCGCTCTGACCGGCAAGGAGAGCTTTCCAGGTGGACTCTACGGTATTGCCGACAGGAGACAACATGCCAAGTCCGGTCACAACTACACGACGCTTAGACACGTTTGTCCTCCAGGGAGGGATAAAAAAAGAGATTCGTGGGACTAAAAAAGATAAAACTCAGGCGGTCGAATGACCGCCTGGAGATGTTCACTTACGCCTGGTGGCCGTTGATGTAATCAATGGCAGCCTGAACGGTGGTGATTTTCTCAGCTTCTTCGTCCGGAATCTCAGTATCAAACTCTTCTTCCAGAGCCATTACCAGCTCAACGGTGTCAAGAGAATCTGCGCCCAGGTCTTCAACGAAGGAAGCGGAGTTCACAACTTCTTCCTGCTTAACGCCCAGCTGTTCGCCGATAATTTTCTTAACGCGTTCTTCGATAGTGCTCATACTCTTAAATTTCCTATCAAAACTCGCTTTCGCGATGGTTTTCGTAGTGTATAAAATGTTGAAAAATTTGCAACTAAATCCCGGCAGGTCTTACCACGATTTTACGTTATTTTGAGGCCATTTGCCCTAATAACGCAAATATTTTCGATCGTGATTAAACCATGTACATCCCGCCGTTGACGTGGAGGGTCTCACCAGTGATGTAACCCGCTTCGTCAGAGGCTAAAAATGCAACCGCACTGGCGATTTCTTTAGGATCGCCAAGACGCCCCGCCGGAACTGCCGCCAGTGTACCCGCACGCTGCTCATCGGTCAGCGCACGCGTCATGTCCGTTTCAATAAAGCCCGGAGCAACAACGTTTACAGTAATCCCGCGGGACGCGACTTCACGCGCCAGCGATTTACTGAAACCGATCAGACCTGCTTTCGCCGCAGCGTAGTTAGCCTGACCAGCATTTCCCATGGTACCAACCACAGAACCAACAGTGATAATACGACCATGACGCTTTTTCATCATAGCGCGCATTACCGCTTTTGACAGACGGAATACAGATGACAGGTTGGTTTCGATAATATCGTTCCACTCGTCATCTTTCATTCGCATCAGCAGGTTGTCGCGAGTGATCCCGGCATTATTGACCAGAATATCCACTTCACCAAACTCTGCGCGAATATTTTCCAGAACAGATTCGATAGATGCTGGTTCGGTCACATTCAGTACCAGACCTTTACCGTTCGCACCCAGATACTCGCTGATGGCCTGCGCGCCATTCTCGCTGGTTGCTGTACCAATCACCTTCGCGCCGCGCGCAACCAGTGTTTCAGCAATTGCACGCCCGATACCGCGGCTTGCGCCAGTCACCAGGGCGATTTTTCCTTCAAAACTCATGGTATTCCTCTTTTATTGCGAGAGTGCCGCTGACATCGCTTCCGGCTCGTTAATCGCCGAGGCTGTCAGGGTGTCAACAATACGTTTCGTCAGACCGGTGAGGACTTTCCCTGGGCCGACTTCATACAGATGCTCAACGCCCTGAGCGGCCATAAACTCAACGGTTTTGGTCCACTGTACCGGGCTGTAGAGCTGGCGAACCAGTGCGTCGCGGATAGCTTCCGGCGCGGTTTCGCATTTCACATCGACGTTGTTCACAACGGCAATCGTCGGTGCGTTAAACGTAATTTTTTCCAGCTCAACCGCCAGTTTCTCGGCGGCTGGCTTCATTAACGCACAGTGGGACGGCACGCTGACCGGCAGCGGCAGCGCGCGTTTCGCGCCAGCAGCTTTACAGGCAGCACCGGCACGCTCAACCGCTTCTTTATGACCAGCGATAACCACCTGGCCCGGCGAGTTGAAGTTAACCGGTGAAACCACCTGCCCTTCAGCAGATTCTTCACACGCTTTTGCAATCGCAGCATCATCCAGACCGATGATAGCAGACATGCCACCTGTGCCTTCTGGCACCGCTTCCTGCATGAATTTACCGCGCAGTTCCACCAGACGTACGGCGTCAGCAAACGCGATCACACCGGCACAGACCAGCGCTGAGTATTCACCCAGACTATGGCCCGCGAGCAGCGCTGGCGCTTTACCGCCCTGCTGCTGCCAGACACGCCACAGTGCAACGGACGCTGTCAGCAGCGCTGGCTGTGTCTGCCAGGTTTTGTTCAGTTCTTCGGCCGGGCCCTGCTGAGTCAGCGCCCATAAATCATAACCCAGTGCATCAGAAGCTTCACGGAAAGTCTCTTCAATGACCGGATAGTGTGCTGCCATTTCAGACAACATCCCAACGGTTTGAGAGCCCTGCCCCGGGAACACAAAAGCAAATTGCGTCATTTTTTATTCCTTATCCTAGAAACGAACCAGCGCGGAACCCCAGGTGAACCCGCCACCGAAGGCTTCAAGCAAGACCAGCTGGCCCCGTTTGATTCGCCCGTCGCGTACCGCTTCATCAAATGCGCACGGTACTGACGCCGCAGAGGTGTTGCCGTGACGATCCAGCGTCACCACAACGTTATCCATCGACATGCCCAGCTTTTTCGCGGTCGCGCTGATGATACGCAGGTTCGCCTGATGCGGCACCAGCCAGTCGAGCGCGGAGCGCTCAAGGTTATTCGCTTCCAGCGTTTCATCAACAATGTGCGCAAGCTCAGTCACCGCCACCTTGAACACCTCGTTCCCTGCCATGGTCAGGTAAATCGAGTTGTCCGGATTAACGCGATCGGCGTTAGGCAGGGTCAAAAGCTCACCGTAGCTGCCATCAGCATGCAGATGCGTAGAGATGATACCCGGCTCTTCGGACTGCCCCAGCAGCACCGCGCCCGCACCATCACCAAAAATAATGATCGTTCCGCGATCGGTTGGATCGCAGGTACGCGCCAGCACGTCAGCACCGATCACCAGCGCATATTTGACGGCTCCGGACTTCACGTACTGATCGGCAACGCTCAGCGCATAGGTAAAACCTGCGCACGCAGCGGCAACGTCAAACGCCGGGCAACCTTTAATGCCGAGCATATTCTGCACCTGGCATGCCGCGCTTGGGAAAGCATGTGTAGCAGACGTCGTGGCCACCACGATCAAACCGATCTGTTCTTTATCAATGCCCGCCATCTCGATAGCACGCTGTGCGGCTTCGTAACCCATGGTGGACACGGTTTCGTCTGGCGCGGCGATACGACGTTCACGGATACCTGTGCGCGTGACAATCCACTCGTCAGACGTATCTACCATTTTTTCCAGATCGGCGTTGGTACGCACTTGTTTTGGCAGGTAGCTGCCGGTACCTAAAATCTTCGTATACATGTACGCTCAGTCACTTTTAGCTAATACAGATTCCAGGCGAGCGGCAATCCGCTGAGGGACTTGTCGCTGCACCGCCTGCACTGCCTGTTCAATGGCGACAGAAAATGCTCGCTGATTGGCGGCGCCATGACTCTTAATCACGATGCCGCGCAATCCTAACAGACAGGCGCCATTATACTGGTCGGGGTTGAGGTGACTGAATCGCCGCGTCAGGCTCTTTTGTAACCAACGCTTCAATAAAATCAGCCACCAGGCGCTTTTTTTGCCCTCTCCCTGTGATTTCAGCAGAGAAAGAAACATCCGCACGACCCCTTCCATGGTCTTCAACGTTACGTTTCCGGTGAAGCCATCGCAGACCAGAACATCCGTTTTACCCGTCAACAACTCATTGGCTTCGAGATAACCAATATAGTTGATGGAGGGAACCTGTTTGAGCAATTCAGCTGCTTCGCGAATGCTGTCCAGGCCTTTGGTCTCTTCTTCACCAATGTTCAGTAACGCAACACGGGGAGTATTGATCCCGACCACTTCTTCTGCCAGCACCGATCCCATTACGGCAAACTGAGCCAGCATTGTACTATCACAATCGACGTTCGCGCCCAAATCAAGCACCACCGTCTTGCCCTTCTGCTGATGCGGCAACACCGTCACCAGCGCCGGGCGCTCAATACCGTCAATCGGTTTAAGCAACAATTTCGCCAGTCCCATCAGCGCGCCGGTATTACCCGCGCTGACGCAAGCCTGGGCTCGTCCTTCTTTCACCAGCTCCAGCGCTATCCGCATCGAGCTGCCGCGGCTGTTGCGAATCGCCTGCGAGGGTCGGGCATCACTGGCAATAACTGACTGCGCAGGAATAATCTGCAGACGTGAACGTTGTTCAAAGTCAGCTTTTGCAAGTAATGGCGTGATTGCGTCGGGATTGCCGACTAAAAGAAGAGTGAGTTGCGAATTAGAATTCAGTGCCTGCAATGCTGCAGGCACTGTCACGGAAGGG
The DNA here is from genome assembly GCF_052983755.1 of Enterobacter sp. CFEC122. Taxonomy (NCBI): domain Bacteria; kingdom Pseudomonadati; phylum Pseudomonadota; class Gammaproteobacteria; order Enterobacterales; family Enterobacteriaceae; genus Enterobacter; species Enterobacter sp. CFEC122. The sequence continues at coordinate 66,195 of NZ_JBRIQR010000027.1, forward strand.
CCAAAATCTCCCCCCATGACATCTAACGCCAGGGTTAGACGTGTCAAGGTATCGTCGCAGCCTGGTTCGGTAAGTTCCCCGTTTGCACGGGGAGCTCCTCACTAAGCCTAATCACGCTGACGCGTGATTACTTAGTGATAACCTTGCGGCCGCGGTAGAAACCGTCAGCGGTGATGTGGTGACGCAGGTGTTTCTCACCAGAAGTCTTGTCTACAGACAGGCTGGTAACTGCAGTCAGCGCGTCATGGGAACGACGCATGCCACGTTTGGAACGGGTTGGTTTATTCTGTTGTACGGCCATGGACCTTACTCCTCAATTACTTACGCTTTAAGCTGGCTAATACGGCAAATGGGTTTGGTTTTTGCGCTTCATCAGGCAGTTCCCCAAAGACCATGTCCGCCTCGGACACTTCACAGTGTTCAGAATCATGCACCGGAACGACTGGCAAGGAGAGGATGATTTCATCTTCAACCAGAGCCAGAAGATCGATTTCACCGAATTCGTTAACCTCAATCGGCTCATACGCTTCCGGGAGTGCTTCAGCCTGTTCGTCAGAACGAACCGGACTGAAACAATACGTTGTGTGAACATGCTGTACAAACGGTTTCCCGCAACGCTGACACTCGAGCGTTACCGTCACCTTTGCATCACCGGTTAACACGGCGAGGCGCTGGTTGTCGATAGCGAACGACATGGAGCATTCTACATCACTGTCCACACTGACTACGGATTCGGCAATACGCTCAGCCTGATCGGAAGTATAGATACCTTCGTAATCGAGGCGTTTTTGAGCCGTACGTACCGGATCAAGAGTCAGGGGTAATTTTACCTTTTGCATAGGGCGCGCATATTAACTTTGTAACGTCATAGAGTCAAAGAAAAAGGCAACCAGAGCTGCCTTTTGCCAATTATTCGCACACATTGCGGCCTGTAGTTTAAAATGGCTGGCATCGATACGCTATATCTGGTGATAAAAATATGCCAAATCTCGTCCTTGCTTCCACGTCTCCCTACCGCCGAATGCTGCTGGAAAAGCTCGGGATCCCGTTTGAATGCGCTGCACCAGACGTGGATGAGACGCCACAGCCGGGCGAGTCACCGCGCCATCTGGTGACGCGTCTTGCTAAGGAGAAAGCGCAGTCGCTGGCCGCACGCTATCCTTCGCATTTGATTATAGGCTCGGATCAGGTTTGCGTAATGGACGGCGAAATCACCGGCAAGCCGCATACAGAGGAAAATGCCTGCCAGCAGCTTCTGCGCGCGCGCGGTACTATCGTGACCTTCTATACGGGCCTCGCCCTCTATAACGCCGCGTCAGGCCATCTGCAAACGGAGTGCGAGCCGTTCGACGTACACTTCCGCCATCTCAGCGAGCAAGAGATTATGGATTATGTGCGTCGTGAGCGTCCGCTGAACTGCGCGGGGAGCTTTAAAAGTGAGGGGCTGGGGATTGCGCTGTTCGACAAGCTGGACGGTCGGGATCCGAACACCCTGGTGGGGTTACCGCTGATTGCCTTGTGTCAGATGTTACGGCGAGAAGAGTGTAATCCGCTGACGATGTGACCTTCGCCGGGTGGCGCTGC
>NZ_JBRIQR010000028.1:0-67661 GCF_052983755.1 Enterobacter sp. CFEC122
GGGCCTACGGGATAGAGTAGGCCGGGTAAGGCGGAGCCGCCACCCGGCTTTTTTGAATTAAGACGCCAGCGACAGCTCACGTTTCGCCGCATGTTGCAGCAACCACTGCGCCACGCGAGACTGCTGTTCGGCGTTGAGCCACATCCCTTCTTTGGTACGGCGCCAGATAGCATCATCCAGACGACGCACCCACTCGTGCTCAACCAGATAACGCAGCTCGGCTTCGTACAGCTCGTGGCCGAAATGCTCGCCCAGATCGGCAATCTCTTTTGCATCACCCAGGATCAGCTCGGTATTGCTGCCGTAGGTGCGGGCATAGTGGCGCGCCATCCCTTCGGTGATGAACGGGAAGCGACGGCGCAGCTTCGCGGCGTAATCATCGCGGTTATCGCCGATATCACCGCCGGGCAGTACCGCACCTTTGGTCCATGCCGGGCCAATGCCTTTGTAGTACGGCGCCAGTTTTTCCAGCGCGTGCTCGGCCAGCTTGCGGTAGGTGGTGAGCTTACCGCCAAATACGGAGAGCAGCGGCGCCTGACCGTCAACGTCGTGAATATCGAGCGTATAGTCGCGGGTGATGGCCTGCGGTGAGTCGGATTCGTCATCGCACAGCGGACGCACGCCGGAGTAGGTCCAGACCACGTCGTCGCGCGACAGCTGTTTCTTAAAGTGCGCGTTATACACTTTAAGCAGGTAGTTCACTTCGCTCTCGTCGATCTCAACGTTCTTCGGATCGCCTTTGTACTCCACGTCGGTGGTACCGATGATCGAGAATTCGTCCATCCACGGGATGACGAACACGATGCGCTTGTCTTCGTTCTGCAGGATGTACGCCTGCTTCTGGGTATGCACGCGCGGCACCACAATGTGGCTGCCCTTGATCAGGCGGATGCCGTACGGGGATGGCAGATGCATGCCGTCGTCAAAGAACTGCTTCACCCACGGGCCGGTGGCGTTCACCAGGCCGCGCGCTTTCCAGCTGAACTTCTCGCCGGTATCGATATCTTCCGCTTCGACAATCCACAGGCCGTTTTCACGACGGGCAGCGGTCGCGCGGGTGCGGGTTTTTACCTCGCCGCCTTTCTTCTCAACCATCTGCGCGTTCGCCAGCACCAGGCGGGCATCGTCCACCCAGCAGTCGGAATATTCGAATCCGCGCACAATTTCTGGCTTAAGGACCGATTCTGAGCCAAAACGCAACCCTTTCGAACCCGGGAGGCTGGTGCGTTTACCCAGATGATCGTACATAAACAGACCAATTCGGATCATCCACGCCGGACGCAGATGCGGGCGATGGGGCAGGCGGAAGCGCATCGGAATCGCCAGATGCGGGGCCATTTTCAGCAGCACTTCACGTTCGGCCAGCGCTTCGCTGACCAGGCGGAATTCGTAGTGTTCCAGGTAGCGCAGGCCACCGTGAATCAGTTTGGAGCTGGCGGACGACGTCGCGCAGGCGAGATCGTTAGCTTCCAGCATCAGTACGGATAAACCGCGTCCTGCGGCATCGACCGCAATACCGGCACCGTTGATGCCACCGCCTATCACAATCAGATCTTTGGTTTCCATAACACCCTCATGCACTTTCGTTAAAGCTCAGAAATGTTCGATATCGCTCATAATAGCAAAGGAACGCGCTTTTGGTAACATCAAAAAAACAATTTAGAGTGATATGGATAACATAATGGCGTTTACCCGCCGCCAGGACGTACACTACGGGGTAAAATCTTGTCGTTGACCACTGTTAAGAGAACACCATGGATCAGTTTGAATGTATTAACGTAGAAGAAGCCCACCAGAAGATGCACCAGGGAAAAGCGGTGCTGGTGGACATCCGCGATCCGCAGAGTTTTGCGATGGGCCATACGCCGGGCGCGTTTCATCTTACCAACGACACGCTGGGCGCGTTTATGCGCGATAACGACTTCGACACGCCGGTGATGGTCATGTGCTACCACGGCAACAGCAGCAAAGGCGCGGCGCAGTATCTGCTTCAGCAGGGTTACGACGCGGTTTACAGCGTCGACGGCGGTTTCGATGCCTGGCATCGTCATTTCCCGGCGGAAGTGGAATACGCGTTTGAGCGCTGATCCCGCTATACTGTCCCCTTTTGTGTGGAAATAAGCGACCGCTGCCCATGTTGATGATCACCTCTTTTACCAACCCGCGCGTCGCCCAGGCGTTTGTCGACTATATGGCGACGCAGGGCGTTATTCTTACTATTCAGCAACATACGCAGACCGACGTCTGGCTGGCCGATGAGAGCCAGGCCGGGCGGGTAAACGAGGAGCTGGCGCGTTTTCTTGAGAACCCTGGCGACCCGCGCTATCTCGCGGCCAGCTGGCAATCCGGCCAGACCGGCAGCGGATTGCACTACAGCCGCTTTCCCTTCCTTGCCACCCTTCGCGAGCGCGCGGGCCCGTTTACGCTGCTGCTGATGGCGGCCTGCATCATCGTCTTTATTATCATGAACGTGGTCGGCGACCAGAGCGTGATGATTGCCCTGGCGTGGCCCTATGATCCGTCGCTTGAGTTTGACGTATGGCGCTACTTTAGCCACGCGCTGATGCACTTCTCGGTGATGCATATCCTCTTTAACCTGCTCTGGTGGTGGTATCTCGGCGGTGCCGTTGAAAAGCGTCTGGGCAGCGGCAAGCTGATCGTTATCACCATCATCAGCGCCCTGTTGAGCGGCTACGTACAGCACAAGTTCAGCGGCCCGTGGTTTGGCGGGCTGTCGGGTGTCGTCTATGCCCTGATGGGCTACGTCTGGCTTCGCGGGGAGCGCGATCCGCAAAGCGGCATCTATCTGCAACGCGGATTGATAACCTTTGCGTTAATATGGCTAATTGCCGGATGGTTTGATCTGTTTGGTATGTCTATCGCCAACGGTGCGCACGTCGCCGGGCTGGCCGTGGGGCTGGCGATGGCCATTGCCGACACGCTCCATGCGCGAAAACGAACATAATTCTCAGGGATAATTGATGAAACAAACACAACGTCATGACGCCATTATCGAACTGGTAAAAAAACAGGGATACGTCAGCACCGAAGAGCTGGTGGAGCAGTTTGCCGTCAGCCCACAAACCATCCGTCGTGACCTGAACGACCTGGCCGATCAGAACCGTATTCTTCGCCACCACGGCGGCGCGGCGCTGCCGTCCAGCTCGGTCAACACCTCCTGGCACGACCGAAAAGCGACGCAGACGGCGGAGAAAGAGCGCATTGCACGCAAGGTCGCCAGTCAGATCCCGAACGGGGCGACGCTGTTTATTGATATCGGCACCACGCCGGAAGCGGTCGCCCATGCGCTGCTGGATCACGAGAACCTGCGCGTGGTCACCAACAACCTGAACGTCGCCAATACCCTGATGCAAAAAGACGATTTCCGCATCATCCTCGCGGGCGGCGAGCTACGCAGCCGCGACGGCGGGATTATCGGTGAAGCGACCCTCGACTTTATCTCTCAGTTCCGCCTCGACTTCGGCATTCTGGGCATCAGCGGCATCGACAGCGACGGTTCGCTGCTGGAGTTTGATTACCACGAGGTGCGCACCAAGCGCGCGATCATTGAAAACTCACGCCACGTGATGCTGGTGGTGGATCACTCGAAGTTTGGCCGTAACGCGATGGTGAACATGGGCAGCATCAGCATGGTGGATGCGGTCTATACCGACGTGATGCCGCCAGCGGGCGTGATGCAGGTGATTAAAGATAATAATTTGCAGCTGGAACTGTGCTAACGGTTGTGTCGGGTGGCGCTGCGCTTACCCGACCTACAAATTGTTTTCCCTCTTCCTGTGGGAGAGGGCATCAGACCGCACAAAACTAAACGCCGTACCCCATCATCTTCAACAGCTGCTGCGCATGCTGCACCGCATCCTGTCGATGCGCCACGCCCAGCTTCTGGTACAGGTTGCGGATATGCGTTTTGATGGTGGTCGCCGCCACCGCCAGCTCGCCGGCAATCTGCTCGTTGCTGTAGCCTGAATAGATCAGCCCCAGAACCTGCCATTCGCGCTGGGTAAGCGGACTGGTGCGGATAAGCTCCGGCACTTCCGGGTGGTTCAGCAGACGTTCAACGAAGTTCTCATCGAAATGCGCAAACTTGTGGCGATGATGCTGGTTAATCTCGCGCAGAATGCGCTGGGCGCGATGCTGATCCAGCTCCGGCAGCGTGTTGAGCTGAATAAGCTGACGCAGCTGCTGGGCCATCACTTCCCCTTCAATCACAAAGTGGCTGATAAACCCGGTGCGGTTAGCCAGCTGTAGCGCCTCCAGCAGCACGCGCTGGGCATCGTTTTTACGGCCCGCCTGCCAGTAGAGCTGATTTTGCAGCAGCAGGTTGCGATTCAGGTCGCTCATCAGGCGCAGGCTGCGCGCGTTCTCGTTCAGCTCTTCCAGCACAATCTCAGCGGGCTCTAATTCACCCAGCAGGATCTGCGCGCGGGCAATGTTGCGCCACTGGCTCTGCAGGAAGTGGTTGTTGGCAAATTCCGGTTTTGGCGTCTGACGCAGCCAGTTGGCGGCGGATTTTTTATCGCCGGTCATCTGCCAGTAAATCACCCGGACCTTGTCGGCGTTTGACACCCAGTCGCTATGATACTGGCCGTTGCCGAGCAGGTTTTCCAGGCGGTTAAGATGGTTGCGGGCGTTATCGAGATCGCCGCGCGCCAGCGAGCACTGCACCAGCAGCACCAGGCACTGCAGCTGCTGCTGAGGCTGGAAACTGGAAAGAACATCCACACCCTGGCGGGCGCAGCTTTCTGCTTCATCCAGACGCGACCATGCCCACAGTAATTGAGCGCGAATACGCAGCAGGAACTCGTGCATCGGCAGCTGTTCCAGATGCTGCTCGCGAATCAGCTGGAACGCTTTCTCCTGGTTTTCCCAGGCGGCCTGCAGGAACCCCTGCGCGAATAAAATCTCGCTCTGCTGGATCAGGCTCCACAGCGCGTAGTGCCAGACATCATGACGACGCGCCATCTGTTCGGTTTGCTGCATCAGTGAAAGCGAGCGCGTGAGATCGCCTTTGCAGTGCAGCACTTCGCCGTGTACGGAGGTCGCCACGATGCGGCTGTAGAAGTTGGCCAGCGGCAGTTCATCCAGCGCGACCATTGCCAGCCGTTCCGCTTCGTCCGGGTCGCCATCGTTAATGGCCACCTGAGCGCGCAGCGCGTTGAACTCGCCGTGCAGGGTGGTATCCATCTCGCTTTCCATCTCCTGCTCGGCGCGCGCCAGCAGGGTGTTCACTTCGCTGTAGCGATGCTGGCTCTGCATCAGCCAGGCCTGCAGCAGCACCAGACGCGGATTCTCCAGCAGGCTTTCCCACGGCAGGGCTTTGAGGGACTCTTCCAGCAGGGTCAGCTCGCTGTGGTTAAACAGGCCCCACGCATGATTGAGGAGGATATCGCGCAGCATGCTGGCATCCCCGGCGGCGAGCGCGTGGTGGATGGCCTCGCTCGGGAAGCCCTGTGCCATCCAGCTTTCGGCAGCGGCGCGGTGGATCTCCGGCAGTTCAACCGCCAGCTCCCACTGACAGCGCTGGCGCAGGAAGCTACCAAACAGCGGATGATAGCTAAACCACTCGCCGGGATCGTCCATGCGCGTCAGGAAAAGGCCCTGACGTTCAATCTCTTCGAGCTGAAGCTGACCGTTTTCACAGCCCGTCACCCGCACGATCAGCGCATCGTTCATGGAGCGCAGCAGCGAGCTTTTCAGCAGGAAATTACGCGTCGAGGGATCGACGCTGTCCAGCACCTCATCCACCAGATAATCAGAGAGGTGGCTGGCGTTGATGCCGGCCAGGCGGCGCGCTGACTGATGCGCCGGGCTGTTGTTTTGCCGGGCAGAGAGGGCAATCAGCTGCAGCGCCGTGGCCCAGCCTGCGACGTCATCACACAGACGGCTGCTTTCGGCGGCCTCAATCGGTGAGTTCAGGCGGCAGTCGAAGAACTGTTTCGCTTCCTGGTGGGTAAAAGCAAGCTGTTGGCTACCCACTTCCAGAAGCTGATCGCGCACGCGCAGGTTGGCAATACCCAACTGCGGCAGGTTGCGTGACAGCACCACTAACGTCAGGTTTTCCGGCTGATGGCGCAGGAAGAAACGCATCGATTCATGAATCACCGGGTTAGTGATGAGATGGTAATCATCAATCACCACGTAAAGCGGGCGATGCCATTCAGCCAGTTCGATAAACAGCTGAGAGAAAAGGGAGGACAGGCTGGCGTACTGGCGCTTTTGCACCATCACCTCACTGGCGACGCAGTGTCCATGGGTGGCTTGCTGTATGGCGGCAATCAGATAGCTGGCAAAACGTTCTTGCTGGTTATCGCCCTCATCAAGGGAGTACCAGCCAAGATCGCTCTTACCTGCGGCCCATTGCGAGATGAGCGTTGTTTTTCCATAACCTGCAGGGCTCGTAACCAGCGCCAGTCGGAAATTATGCGCGCCGGAAAGTTTAGCCAACAGACGCTCGCGGACCACTGTATGGTCAAGACGAACCGGGCGACTTAATTTAGACGGAATCAACATAGGTTTCACTTCACTTTGGGGAACGAGAGATTTTATTTTTTTTGCGCTTCGTAATTAATACGATATAAGGTCGGTCAGAAAGAGAACTATTGCAAGTTATGTCTGGATTTGGTGGCTCTGAATTTGCACTCTGTCACAAAACATTCAGGCAGATGATGGAACTTTCTGGAAAGGGCTTTAATGCCGCGTCAATGCTGGCTTGTATGGTTGTGCTGCGGCTGCGCTGAAACTGGTTTCAGGAAGGGATAGTGACGTCAAATTTAATAAAGTGTGGGTAAAGTTCAGCGAGAATAATACCTTTCATCGTCATGACATCCTGTTGCAAAAATATTATTCCAGGTAAGTAATTATTTCGGCAGGGTTTAATTTCATCCGAAACTGCATTTCATTTCTTTGACATTCTCCTCGGTTACTTTTTTATCTTCCGGGCACACTCGAACTATGCTCTGAGAGTGGCCTTGATCACACTTTTCTGCTCATCCCCGCTACTCCTCCCTGTCTAATCCCCTACGGGAGGAGGAAGAGGTGAAATGAGCCAGGCACACTAGCGCCAACTTGTGTTTTCTTTCTAAAGGATGCCGATCCCCTATGTCACAGCCTACCTTCAACAAAGCTCAATTCCAGGCTGCCCTGACGCGTCAGTGGCAGCGTTTTGGCCTTCATGCTGCAAACGAGATGACGCCTCACCAGTGGTGGCAGGCAGTGAGCGGTGCGCTCGCAGAGCAGCTGGATGCTCAACCTCTGGCAAAACCGGCAAACGGGCAGCGCCATGTAAACTACATTTCAATGGAGTTCCTGATTGGCCGTCTGACGGGCAACAACCTGTTGAACCTCGGCTGGTATCAGGAGGTGGGTGACGTTCTTAAAGAACACGACATTAACCTGACCGATCTGCTGGAAGAAGAGATTGACCCGGCGCTGGGCAACGGTGGCCTGGGGCGTCTGGCGGCCTGTTTCCTGGATTCCATGGCGACCGTCGGCCAGTCGGCGATTGGTTACGGTCTGAACTACCAGTACGGCCTGTTCCGTCAGTCCTTCGCTGACGGCCATCAGATGGAAGCGCCGGACGACTGGCATCGCAATACCTACCCGTGGTTCCGCCATAACGCGCAGCTGGACGTGCAGGTTGGCATTGGCGGGAAAGTGACGAAACAAGGCCTCTGGGAACCTGCGTTCACCATTACCGGCGAAGCCTGGGATCTGCCGGTGCTTGGCTACCGTAACGGCGTGGCGCAGCCGCTGCGTCTGTGGCAGGCGAAGCACGCCCATCCGTTTAACCTGACCAAATTTAACGACGGCGATTTCCTGCGTGCCGAGCAGCAGGGCATCGACGCCGAGAAGCTGACCAAAGTTCTCTACCCGAACGACAACCACCTGGCCGGTAAAAAGCTGCGCCTGATGCAGCAGTACTTCCAGTGCGCTTGCTCCGTGGCGGACATTCTGCGTCGCCATCACCTGGCGGGCCGCAAGCTGGCGCAGCTGCCGGACTTCGAAGTCATTCAGCTCAACGACACGCACCCGACCATTGCCATCCCGGAACTGCTGCGCGTGCTGATTGACGAGCATCAGCTGAGCTGGGACGACGCCTGGGCCATCACCAGCCGTACCTTTGCCTACACCAACCACACCCTGATGCCAGAAGCGCTTGAGTGCTGGGATGAGAAGCTGGTGAAAGCGCTGCTGCCGCGCCATATGCAGATCATCAACAAGATTAACGACCAGTTTAAAACCCTGGTGGATAAAACCTGGCCGGGCAACAAAGCGGTCTGGGCGAAGCTGGCGGTGGTTCACGATAAGCAGGTACGCATGGCGAACATGTGCGTAGTGAGCGGCTTTGCGGTGAACGGCGTGGCGGCGCTGCACTCGGATCTGGTGGTCAAAGATCTGTTCCCGGAATACCACCAGCTGTGGCCGACCAAATTCCACAACGTGACCAACGGCATTACGCCGCGTCGCTGGATCAAGCAGTGCAACCCGCTGCTGGCTGGCCTGCTGGACAAGACCCTGAAGAAAGAGTGGGCGAACGATCTGGACCAGCTCATCAACCTGGAAAAATACGCTGACGACGCGAAATTCCGCGAACAGTACCGCGCGATCAAGCTGGAGAACAAAGTTCGCCTGGCGGCGTTCGTGAAAGCGCGCACCGGGATTGAGATCAACCCAAATGCGATTTTCGATATCCAGATCAAACGCCTGCACGAGTACAAACGTCAGCACCTGAACCTGCTGCACATTCTGGCGCTGTACAAAGAGATCCGCGAGAACCCGCAGGCTGACCGCGTGCCGCGCGTGTTCCTGTTCGGCGCGAAGGCGGCGCCGGGCTACTACCTGGCGAAAAACATTATCCTCGCCATCAATAAAGTGGCGGAGGCGATCAACAGCGATCCGAACGTGGGCGACAAGCTGAAGGTGGTGTTCCTGCCGGATTACTGCGTCTCGGCGGCTGAAATGCTGATCCCGGCGGCGGATATCTCCGAGCAGATCTCAACCGCAGGAAAAGAAGCCTCCGGTACCGGCAACATGAAGCTGGCGCTGAACGGCGCGCTGACCGTCGGCACGCTGGACGGGGCGAACGTCGAAATCGCCGAGAAGGTGGGCGAAGAGAATATCTTTATCTTCGGTCATACCGTGGAAGAGGTGAAAGCCATCAAGGCCAAAGGCTACGACCCGGTGAAATGGCGTAAGAAAGACAAAGTGCTGGACGCGGTGCTGAAGGAGCTGGAGAGCGGCAAATACAGCGACGGCGACAAGCACGCGTTTGACCAGATGCTGCACAGCATGGACAAACACGGCGGTGACCCGTATCTGGTGATGGCGGACTTCACGGCCTACGTTGAAGCGCAAAAACAGGTCGACGTGCTGTATCGCGACCAGGACGCGTGGACCCGCGCGTGCATCCTGAACACCGCCCGCTGCGGCATGTTCAGCTCTGACCGCTCAATCCGTGATTATCAGGCCCGTATCTGGCAGGCAAAACGCTAAGGAAGCGCGATGGAGAGTAAACGTCTGGACAGTGCCGCGCAGGCGGCGGGAATTAGCCTCAGTTACATTAATGCTCACGGCAAACCACAGTCTATTGGCGCCGACACCAAAAGACGTTTGCTGGATGCCATGCACAAAACCGACGCGAAAGCGTCGGCTGCGCCGGTGCCGAACGTGAAGGTATTCACCGCAGGTAAAAAGATGCCGCTCGCGGTGGAAGGGTGCGGCGAGTTTAGCTGGCTGCTCACGACCGAAGAGGGGCATCAGCACAAAGGCCACGCCACCGGCGGCAAAACCCTTAACCTTCCGGCGAAGCTGCCGGAGGGCTACCACACCCTGACGCTCACCCAGGACGATCGGCGTTTCCACTGCCGGGTGATCGTCGCGCCAAAACGCTGCTACGAGCCGCAGGCGCTGCTCGAAGGGAAAAAGCTGTGGGGCGCCTGCGTGCAGCTCTACACGCTGCGCTCCGACAGCAACTGGGGGATCGGTGATTTTGGCGATCTGAAGAACATGCTGGCATCCGTGGGCGAGCGCGGCGGCGCGTTCATCGGCCTCAACCCGATCCACGCCCTCTATCCGGCCAACCCGGAGAGCGCCAGCCCGTACAGCCCGTCCTCCCGTCGCTGGCTGAACGTGATTTATATCGACGTTAACGCCTTAGATGATTTCAAAAACAGCAAAGAGGCGCAGGCCTGGTGGAAACTCAGTACCACGCAGCAGGCGCTGAAGCAGGCGCGCGAAGCCGACTGGGTGGACTATTCCACCGTCACGGCGCTGAAAATGGCCGCGCTGCGTCTGGCGTGGAAAGGCTTTTCGCAGCGCGATGACGAGCAGATGGCGGCGTTCCGCCAGTTCGTGACGCAGGAGGGCGAGAGCCTGTACTGGCAGGCGGCGTTCGATGCGCTGCACGCGTATCAGGTGAAAGAGGACGAAATGCGCTGGGGCTGGCCGGTCTGGCCTGAAGCGTATCAATCCGTCGACACGCCGGAAGTGAAAGCGTTCTGTAAAAAATATGCTGATGAAGTGGACTTCTACCTGTGGCTGCAGTGGCTGGCGTACAGCCAGTTTGCCGCCTGCTGGCAGGTGAGCCAGGGCTATAAAATGCCGATTGGCCTGTACCGCGATCTGGCCGTCGGAGTGGCAGAGGGCGGCGCGGAAACCTGGTGCGACCGTGAACTCTACTGCCTGAAGGCCTCCGTCGGCGCGCCACCGGATATCCTGGGGCCGCTCGGCCAGAACTGGGGCTTACCGCCGATGGATCCACACGTCATGGCGGCGCGCGCCTACGAGCCGTTTATCGACCTGCTGCGCGCGAACATGCAGAACTGCGGGGCGCTGCGTATCGACCACGTGATGTCCGTGCTGCGCCTGTGGTGGATCCCGTACGGTGAAACGGCGGATCACGGGGCATACGTGCAGTATCCGGTTGACGTTCTGCTGTCGATCCTGGCCCTGGAAAGCAAGCGTCACCAGTGCATGGTGATCGGTGAAGATCTCGGTACCGTGCCGGTGGAGATTGTCAGCAAGCTCCGCGACAGCGGCGTCTACTCCTATAAAGTGCTCTATTTTGAAAACGACCATGAGAAAACCTTCCGCGCGCCGCAAGCGTACCCTGAACAGTCAATGGCAGTCGCGACGACGCATGACCTTCCTACGCTTCGTGGCTATTGGGAAAGCGGCGATCTGACCCTTGGCAAAACGCTGGGCCTGTATCCTGACGAAGAGGTGTTACGCGGCCTGTATCAGGATCGCGAGTTCTCCAAGCAGGGGCTGCTGGATGCGCTGCATAAGCATGGCTGTCTGCCGAAGCGCGCCGGGCATAAAGCGTCGCTGATGGCGATGACTGCGACACTCAACCGCGGTTTGCAGCGCTATATTGCCGACAGCAACAGTGCGCTGCTGGGCCTGCAGCCGGAAGACTGGATTGATATGGCGGAGCCGGTGAACATTCCGGGTACCAGCTATCAGTACAAGAACTGGCGTCGCAAGCTGTCCACCACGCTTGAGGCGATGTTTGCCGATGACGGGGTGAACAGGCTGATTAAGGATTTGGATAAGCGGCGAAAAGCTGCTGGTAAGAAGTAATAAAAAACCCGCCAGTGGCGGGTTTTTTATTATCAGGTGGTGCTCATGTAGGTCGGGTAAGGCGTAGCCGCCACCCGACTTAGGGCATCAGACCACCATATTCAGCAGCAGCACCCCGACCAGACCGCACACCGAAATAATGGTTTCCAGCGCGGACCAGGACTTGATGGTTTCACCGATCGTCAGGTTGAAGTACTCCTTGAACAGCCAGAAGCCCGGATCGTTTACGTGAGAGAAAATCACGCTACCGGAACCGACGGCGATAACCATCAGCTCAGGGCTCACGCCCGTGGTGGCAATCAGCGGCGCAACGATGCCGCCTGCGGTGATCGCTGCAACGGTCGCAGAACCCAGCGCAATACGCAGAACCGCGGCAATAGACCAGGCCATCAGGAGCGGCGACACGTTGGTTTCATGCATCATGGCAGCGATGTATTTGTCCACGCCGCTGTCGACCAGAACCTGTTTGAACGCACCGCCACCGCCGATGATCAGCAGCATCATGGCAATGATTTTGATGGAAGAGGTCAGCGTGTCGTTGATCTGATCCATGGAGCGGCCGCGGTTCAGACCGAAAGTGAACATCGCGATCAGCACGGCAATCAGCGTTGCCATCACCGGGTCACCCAGGAATTCTGCAACGGACAGGAACGCATGACCTTTTGGCAGAACCATCTCTGCCACGGCGCGCATCGCCATCAGGATCACCGGTACCAGAGAGGTCCAGACGCTGACGCCAAAGCCAGGCATCTCTTCTTCGGTGAAGGTTTTGGCGCTGTACAGACCTTCCGGAATCGGCTTATCAATGCCTTTCAGGAAGCGGGCATAAACCGGGCCTGCCAGAATCACCGTTGGGATCGCCAGAATCGTACCGAACAGCAGGGTTTTACCCATGTCGGCGTGGAAGATGGTCGCGATAGCGGTTGGGCCCGGGTGCGGCGGCAGGAAGCCGTGGGTCACGGACAGCGCCGCGGCCATTGGCACACCGACATACAGCAGCGGGATGCTCGCGGCAGCCGCAATGGTGAACACCAGCGGCAGCATCAGCACGAAGCCTACTTCATAGAACAGCGCGAAACCAACGGTAAAGCCGGTTAACACCACTGCCCACTGAATGTTCTTCTTACCAAATTTGTCGATAAGCGTGGTGGCAATACGCTGGGCGCCACCGCAGTCCGCCAGCATTTTACCGAGCATGGCGCCGAAGCCCATGATCAGCGCCAGGCTGCCGAGCGTGCCGCCGACACCGGCTTTAATCGAGCTGATAACTTTAACCAGCGGCATCCCCTGCATCAGACCGACTGCAAGTGCCACCAGAACCAGAGCGATAAATCCGTTCATTTTGAAGCGGATCATCAAGAGCAGTAATAACACAACACCGATAGCAACGATGACTAATGGCATGATTTACCTGGCCTTTGAATTGTTATGGGTAACGTCATTGTTTCAACGACAAATTCCGGTTGTCCCAACTGGGAACAGAGAAGTAACGGCACTAATACTGATGCCTTTTAAACGATTAAGTTTAGTCGGCTGTTATGAGTGTGCTTAGTGCCCATGGGAATGATACGGGTAACATGGCGTGATTGAGAATCACCCTGGAAGGCAAAATGTGAATTATGAGACGCAGGTCAACATATAGAGGGGAGTGAAGAGGGGGAGCAGGGTTTTGTAGGCCCGGTAAGCGCAGCGCCACCGGGCAATACAGACGGGCAATGAATCAGTAGTAAGAGTGCTCGCCGCGCTGGTGTTCGGTCAGGTCACGCACGCCTTTCAGTTCCGGGAACTCGTTCAGCAGCTGCTTCTCGATCCCTTCTTTCAGGGTGACATCGACCATTGAACAGCCGTTACAGCCGCCGCCAAACTGCAGAATGGCAAAACCTTCATCGGTGATTTCCATCAGGGAAACACGACCGCCATGGCCAGCCAGCTGCGGGTTAATCTGGGATTGCAGCAGATACTCAACGCGCTCCATCAGCGGGGCATCGTCAGACACTTTACGCATTTTCGCGTTCGGCGCTTTCAGGGTCAGCTGAGATCCCAGCTGATCGGTGACGAAGTCGATCTCCGCATCTTCAAGATACGGTGCGCTCAGCTCATCAACATAGGCGGTGAGCTGTTCAAATTTAAGGGCAGTGTCGGTGGCTTCCACGGCGTCCGGAGGACAATAAGAAACACCACATTCTGCATTCGGCGTGCCTGGATTGATCACAAACACACGGATCTGCGTCCCTTCTTCCTGATTTGCCAGCAGTTTGGCAAAGTGCGCTTGTGCAGAATCGGAAATACGGATCATAGCTTTGGCCTAATAGTTGACTAAATTACCTGGGTATAATCATACGCCCATTGAAGAAGGGCTACAAGGTACGGCACAGACACCATACCTGAACCGACGCGGCGCCGCTTTGCAAAAGCAGTCGGGAAAGTTCAGCAACGGTACTGCCTGTGGTGACGACATCATCCACAATCGCGATATGGAGACCGTCGACCGGCAATTCAAGGCGAAAGGCATTTTTGAGGTTTCTTTTGCGAAGCCGGGCGCTGAGCTGATGCTGGATGGCGGTGGCATGAACACGCGTCAGCGCGCGGGCATCATACTGACAGCCAAGCCACCGGGCGAGGGGACGGCAGATCAGGTCGCTCTGATTGTAACCGCGTCGCCAGTGGCGGCGTCGGTAGAGGGGGACATTCACCACCCTGTCGATTTTCGGCAATGCGCGGTGGCGCCGCGCCTGCAAAACCGCCAGCAGTAGCAGTCGCGCAAGGGGCTGTGCCAGGGAACTTTGACCGGAAAACTTCAGCGCGTGAATCAGCCTGCTCAGCGGCGGAACATAATCATCCACCGCCACCAGCGCGCTCCACGGCGGGGATTTTTTCAGGCACCGGCCACAGGGCAAAGAGGGATTTGTGGCCGGTAAACCACATTGTGGACAGATCCCGATACGCCATTGCAGCGATCGCGTACAGACGGAGCAGATGCCCCACCTGCTGAGTGCCAGCGGCATTCGGCATAGCCAGCACAACCCAGGTACTGTTAGCATGTGCAACCTCCATGTGAAAAAGAGAACAGTAACTGATGAAGACGCTGTGGTGGCAGACCGTCGGAACGGGAAATTGCCATCTTGTGCTGCTGCACGGATGGGGACTGAATGCTGAAGTGTGGCGTTGCGTAAGCGAGGAGCTTGCCTCGCAATTTACGCTGCATCTGGTGGATTTGCCGGGTTATGGCCGCAGCCGCGGCTTTGGTGCGATGTCGCTTGATGAGATGGCGCAGCAGGTTCTGGACGCCGCGCCGCAAAACGCTGTCTGGCTGGGCTGGAGCCTGGGCGGGCTGGTGGCAAGCAAGATTGCGTTGGATAACCCCGGGCGCGTGAGCGCGCTGGTTACCGTTGCCTCGTCACCCTGCTTTAGCGCGCAGGACGCGTGGCCGGGGATCAAGCCTGAAGTGCTGGCAGGATTCCAGCAGCAGCTAAGCGACGATTTCCAGCGGACGGTGGAGCGTTTTCTCGCGCTGCAGACGATGGGTACAGAAACCGCGCGTCAGGACGCGCGCACGCTGAAGCAGACCGTGCTGTCGCTGCCGATGCCTGACGTCGAGGTGCTTAACGGGGGGCTTGAGATACTCAAGACGATCGATCTGCGTGAACCGATGGCGTCGCTGGCGCTTCCGCACCTGCGTATGTATGGCTATCTGGACGGACTGGTTCCGCGTAAGGTGGTTCCACTGCTGGATAACCTGTGGCCGGAAAGCCAATCAATGGTGGTCGCTAAAGCGGCACACGCGCCATTTATCTCACATCCTGGCGAGTTTTGTTCGGCGCTGTCCGCCTTTATTCGCGCAGTGCCCACCACTCCCTGAGGCAGGCTTTTCCTTCCGGGCAATGTTTACAGCTGCCGGACAGACAACCGTCCGGCTCTTCCTGAATGCGCACCGCTTTCCCCATGGCTTCCAGTCTTTCCAGCATGGCGTCGATCATCGGCTGCGGCGTATGCAGGCTGAGGCTCAGCTGTTTCGCCTCCATTCGCCCCTGCAGTGCCAGCAGGTCACGAACCTGAATCAACGATGCCATGGGGTGTGCTCCTTAGTGACAGTCGCCTGCCGGGCTGTTGCAGCAGGTCGCCGCGGTTTTACGGTTTGCCAGCAGGTCGATGTCGACGCGGCTGCGTGCCCGCCGCAGCAGGCCGAGAACGATCACGTTAAACAGCACAACCGCGAGAATGCAGACCAGGCTGTAGCGCGGGTGCTGGCTGAAATTGACGGTTTGATAAAACAGCGTTGCCAGCGAATACGCGATGTTTAATCCCCACAGGATGGAGAAGCCCATCCAGCCGCGGCTGGACTCGCGGGCAATCGCCCCCATCACGGAGATGCATGGAATATAGAGCAGAACGAAGATGAGGTAGCTGTAGGCCGCGGACGCGCTGCCAAACTTCTCGCCCATCACGCCCATGGCACCGGTCGCCATCTCGCCGTCGCCTTTGCTCGCCTCAATCGGGTTCGCCAGCACGCTCAGGCTGAAGGTGTCCTTCAGGCTCTGCCAGGTTTCCTCTACGGCACCCAGCAGTTCGTCACCGAGGTGAAACTCCGCCGGGTTAAATTCCTGCTCCTGAATGTTCTCGGCGGTGTAGAGCGTGTTCAGGGTACCGACAACCACCTCTTTTGCCATCGCGCCGGTAAACAGCCCGACGGTTGCCTGCCAGTTATCCTCATGCACGCCAATCGGTTTGAAGACCGGCGTGATGACGCGGCTGACGGAGGCGAGGGCAGAGTCGTTAATGTTATCCGCTGCCTGTCCACTCAGGGTAAAGCTGTTCAGCGCGCTCAGGAAAACGCTGACGATGACAATCACCTTACCGGCGCGCAGGACGAAGCCTTTCAGGCGCTGCCAGGTCTGGATCGCCAGGCTTTTCAGATGAGGGACGTGGTACACCGGCAGCTCCATCACGAACGGTGACGCTTCACCGCGCATGATGGTGTGTTTCAGCATTAAGCCGGTCAGGATCGCCATCACGATGCCCAGGACATACAGCGAGAAGACCGCCAGCGCGCCCTGCTGGCCAAAGAAGGCTGCCGCAAAGACCGCAAAGATCGCCAGTCGGGCACCGCAGGACATAAACGGCGCCATCATGATGGTCATCAGACGCTCGCGCGGTGCATCCAGCGTGCGCGCGCCCATCACCGACGGCACGTTACAGCCGAAGCCGACGATCAGCGGGACGAAGGATTTGCCCGGCAGGCCCAGCGCCTGCATCAGACGATCCATCACGAACGCCGCGCGCGCCATGTAGCCGGAATCTTCCAGGAACGAGAGGAACAGGTACATCATGCCGATCTGCGGCACCAGCGGCAGAACGGTATTGATACCGCCGCCGATCCCCTGCGCGAGGAAGATGGTGAGCCATTCGGGGAAGTGCAGGGTGTAGCCCACCCACTGAATGCCGTGCACGAAGACCGCGACGGAACCGGCGTCAAAAATCGGCTGCAGCGCGCCACCGATGTTAATGGCGAGCAGGAACATCACGTACATCACCAGCAGGAAGATGGGCAAACCGAGGAAGCGGTTGAGCACAATCTTATCCACCGCCGCCGTAAAGCGGCTGGGTTCTGCCGTCAGTGCGTTACTGACCACGTCGCAGATCGAGGCGATAGCCTGGTAACGGGCATCGGCGATGTGCAGCGCCGGGTCGTCCAGCTCTTCGCTAAGACGGGCCACCGTCACGTCCAGCTTATCGGCCGCATGACCGGCATAAGCGCGGCTGTAGATATCCCCTTCCAGCATCTGCAGGCCAAGCCACAGGCGCTGTTTCGCAGGCATGGCTTTGTCCATCTCCTGCGCCAGCACGTTGGCTTCGCGCAGGAGAGGCTGGGCGTAATGCACCAGCTCAACGTCGCGATTTCCCGCGTGACGGTCAATGGCCAGCTTCAGCGCATCAATACCGCGCGCGCGCGTCGAGACCAGCGGAACGACCGGGCACCCGAGGCGCGCGGAGAGGGCATCAACGTCGATGCGCAGCTTTTGTTTCTCTGCGATGTCGAGCATGTTGAGCGCCACGATGCAGGGGATACCCAGCTCCAGCAGCTGCAGCGTCAGATAGAGGTTACGCTCGAGGTTTGAGGCATCGACCACGTTGATCAGCAGATCCGCGTCGCCGCCAAGAATGTAGTGACAGGCGATTTGCTCATCGAGCGAAGTTTGCGACGAAATGGTGGTTAAAGAGTAGGTACCGGGAAGGTCAACCAGCGTCACCTGGTTGTCTGTCGTCGTGAACTGGCCCTCTTTACGTTCAACCGTTACGCCCGCCCAGTTGCCCACGCGCTGGCGAGCCCCGGTCAGCTGGTTAAAAAGCGTAGTCTTGCCGGAATTAGGATTGCCAATTAAGCCAATAGTTAACTTTTTCATTTTTCTGGACTCACTGAAACCGCTGGCTTGTTATCGGGATAAGGCTTCGACTTCTATTAACGCGAGGTCTTTTTTACGCAGGACCAGATTCACGCGTCGGGTTTCGATATGAACCGGATCCCCTAACGGCGCCACGCGTACGACCTGGAATGACGAGCCGGGCAGCATGCCAAGCGACAGCAGCTTTTGCCGATAGGCCGGGCTAATTTCGCGGGTAAAACCGGTAATCTTCCATGCACTGTCTGGAGTGAATTGCATAACGCCTGATTCCACGAAAGGTTAAATTATCTACTATGCGATGATAATGAGAATAGTTTTTATCAGCAATATTAAAACTGTGACGGAATGTTGTTTACGGTATTAATTTACGGCCTGTTTGACCTTGCTCAATATTTGCTGAAATGCCGGGAAAACGAAAAGAGAGGTATTTGTTAACGGGGTGATAATTCGTGGTTTAAATATGGCTACACGCTATTTATTTTAATTCCCTGCGGCCTGCTTGCCGGGCGGCACTGCGTTTGCCCGGCCTACAAAACCGTAGGCCCGGTAAGCGTAGCGCCACCGGGCATGTACAACCTTAGCGTTTTTTACCCATCGCGGCCGCCAGCGCATCCATCATCGCGCTGTTGCCTGCAGGCTGGGCGTCACGTCCACGCGGTTTTGCCGCTTTCGCGGCCGGACGCTGCTGCTCGCGGCCCCCGCCGTTGCCGCCGCGGCGCGCGCTGGTGTCACCCGGCTGCTCGTCCAGACGCATGGTCAGGGCGATACGCTTGCGCTGCAGATCCACTTCCAGCACTTTGACCTTCACGATGTCGCCCGCTTTGACCACGGTGTGCGGGTCTTCAACGAACTTGTCGGCAAGGGATGAGATATGGACCAGGCCATCCTGATGCACGCCGATATCCACAAACGCGCCAAAGTTGGTGACGTTGGTCACCGCACCTTCCAGCACCATCCCTGGCAGCAGGTCGTTCATGGTCTCGATACCGTCAGCAAAGGTCGCCGTTTTGAACTCAGGACGCGGATCGCGGCCCGGTTTTTCCAGCTCTTTAATAATGTCGGTAACGGTTGGCACACCAAATTTGTCGTCAGTGAAATCAACGGCTTTCAGGTTGCGCAGGGCGCTGCTGTCGCCCATGAGATCTTTCAGCGCCTGCTGGGTGGCGGCCAGGATGCGTTCCACCACCGGGTACGCTTCCGGGTGAACGGTGGAGGCATCGAGCGGGTTATCGCCGTGGTTGATGCGCAGGAAGCCCGCGCACTGCTCAAACGCTTTTGGCCCCAGACGGCTTACCTTCAGCAGCTGCTGACGGTTCTGGAACTGGCCGTTCTCATCGCGCCAGGCGACGATGTTCTGCGCCATCATGCGGGTTAAGCCCGCTACGCGGGTCAGCAGAGGGACGGAGGCGGTGTTCAGGTCAACGCCAACGGCGTTTACGCAGTCTTCCACCACCGCATCCAGCTTGCGCGCCAGCTGAGTCTGGCTCACGTCGTGCTGATACTGGCCCACGCCGATCGATTTCGGATCGATCTTCACCAGTTCCGCCAGCGGATCCTGCAGGCGGCGAGCGATCGAGACCGCACCGCGCAGGGAAACGTCCAGGTCCGGGAACTCCTGGGCCGCCAGCTCGGACGCAGAATAGACGGACGCCCCGGCCTCGCTGACGATCACTTTCTGCGCCGTCACTTTCGGGAACTGCTTCTGCACGTCGAGATAGAAACGTTCGGTTTCGCGGGACGCCGTACCGTTGCCGATGGCGACAAGTTCGACGTTGTATTTTTCGCACAGCGCCGCCACCACGACGGCCGCTTTCGCTGCCTGGCCGGTATGCGGATAGATGGTGTCGGTGGCGACCAGCTTGCCGGTGCCGTCAACGACAGCGACTTTTACACCGGTACGCAGACCCGGATCGAGACCCATGGTCGCGCGCAGGCCAGCAGGGGCGGCCATCAGCAGGTCGTGCAGGTTGCGGGCGAAGACGTTGATGGCTTCATCTTCGGCGCGTTCGCGCACGGTGCCCATCAGCTCGGTTTCGAGGTGCATCAGCACCTTGATGCGCCAGGTCCAGCTCACCACGCCTTTGCGCCAGCTGTCAGCCGGGGCGTTGTTCAGGCGCAGGCCGAGATGGTCGATGATGATCTGCTCGCAGTGGCTCTCTTTCGGCGGCTCGTCAAACTGCGGGTCGGCGTTCAGGGAGAGCTGCAGCACGCCTTCGTTGCGGCCGCGGAACATTGCCAGCGCGCGGTGAGAAGGGGTGGTGGAAATCGGTTCGTGGTGATTGAAGTAGTCGCGGAATTTCGCGCCTTCTTCCTCTTTACCCGCGACGACGGTAGAGACGATGTGGGCGTTCTTCCACAGATAATCACGCACTTTAGCGAGGAGGGCGGCATCTTCAGCGAAGCGCTCCATCAGAATGTAGCGTGCGCCGTCGAGGGCGGCCTTGGTGTCCGCTACGCCTTTGTCGGCGTCGATGAATTTCGCCGCTTCGGTATCCGGATCGTGGGACGGCTCGTTCCACAACAGGTCGGCCAGCGGCTCAAGACCCGCTTCAATTGCAATCTGTCCGCGCGTGCGGCGCTTCGGCTTGTACGGCAGATAGAGGTCTTCGAGTTCGGTTTTGCTCAGGGTGCCGTTAATGGCGCTTTCCAGCTCGCTGGTCAGCTTGCCCTGTTCGCCGATAGATTTGAGGATCGCCTGACGACGTTCTTCCAGCTCGCGCAGATAGCCCAGACGGGTCTCCAGGTTACGCAGCTGCGTGTCGTCCAGACCGCCGGTGACTTCCTTACGATAGCGTGCAATAAACGGCACGGTGTTCCCTTCATCAAGCAGGCGAACGGCAGCTTCTACCTGTTCGGCTCTGGCCTGAAGTTCACCCGCAATAATGCGGCAGAGCGAATCTTTCATCATGGCTTTATCATCTGTTGAGTCGAAAAAATCAGGGGATAGTTATACGGGCTGACACGGCAAAATGCCAGCCGGGGAGGGCGCTCTCGGACTATTTTACGTAGACGATCTCATTAACGTACCAGCTGGCTTCACCGGCTGGGGTTTGCACGACGGCCAGATCGCCCACTTCCTTTTTCAGCAGCGCGCGGGCCATCGGGGAGTCGATGGAGATGTAATCCTTACGACCAAAAATTTCATCGTAGCCGACGATGCGAAAACGCAGGGTGTCACCGTCGTCGTTTTCAATCTCCACCCACGCGCCGAAAAAGACTTTGCCCTCCTGCTGCGGGGAGTAATCGACGATTTTCAGGTTCTCAAGGCACTTCGTCAGATAGCGTACACGGCGGTCAATTTCGCGCAGCCGCTTCTTGTTGTACTGGTAGTCAGCGTTTTCGCTGCGATCGCCCAGGCTCGCGGCCCAGGTCACCTTTTTGGTCACCTCAGGACGCTCTTCGCGCCAGAGGAAATCCATCTCTTTTTTGAGCTTCTCGTACCCTTCGCGGGTGATCAGGGGCGTTTTCATGGTGCTGCCTTTGCTGCCGGTTCTCTGTTTTGCGCACAATACGTACCACACAGTGTAACAGACAGGATTAATAATAATTTATGTGGTGAAATGAAAAGATAAGCTGCTGTTAAATATGCTTTGTAACAATTTCGACTAGAATTTATACCAGAATTAACTGGTCGAATACGTGCACTTTTTTAGAATACGCTGTTACAAAGACTATCCGAACCTTTGGGAGTACACACAATGCAAGAAAACTATAAAATTCTGGTCGTGGATGACGACATGCGCCTGCGTGCGCTGCTGGAGCGTTATCTGACCGAGCAGGGCTTCCAGGTTCGCAGCGTCGCGAACGCTGAGCAAATGGATCGTCTGTTGACCCGTGAATCTTTCCATCTGATGGTTCTCGACCTGATGCTGCCAGGCGAAGACGGGCTCTCTATCTGCCGCCGTCTGCGCAGCCAGAGCAACCCGATGCCGATCATTATGGTAACGGCGAAGGGCGAAGAAGTTGACCGTATCGTGGGCCTCGAAATCGGCGCCGACGACTACATTCCAAAACCGTTTAACCCGCGTGAACTGCTGGCGCGCATTCGCGCCGTGCTGCGCCGTCAGGCGAACGAGCTGCCGGGCGCACCGTCGCAGGAAGAAGCCGTTATTGCCTTCGGCAAGTTCAAGCTGAACCTCGGCACGCGCGAAATGTTCCGTGAAGACGAGCCAATGCCGCTCACCAGCGGCGAGTTCGCGGTGCTGAAAGCGCTGGTTAGCCACCCGCGTGAGCCGCTCTCCCGCGACAAGCTGATGAACCTGGCGCGCGGTCGCGAATACTCCGCAATGGAACGCTCCATCGACGTGCAGATCTCCCGTCTGCGCCGCATGGTGGAAGAAGATCCGGCGCATCCTCGTTATATTCAGACCGTATGGGGTCTGGGCTACGTGTTCGTTCCGGACGGCTCTAAAGCATGAGGCGAATGCGCTTCTCGCCGCGAAGCTCGTTTGCCCGCACCCTGTTACTGATCGTCACCCTGCTGTTCGTCAGCCTGGTGACGACCTACCTGGTGGTGCTGAACTTTGCGATCCTGCCGAGCCTCCAGCAGTTTAATAAGGTCCTGGCCTACGAAGTGCGTATGCTGATGACCGATAAGCTGCAGCTGGAGGACGGCACGCAGCTGGTTGTTCCCCCGGCGTTTCGTCGTGAAATCTACCGTGAACTGGGCATCTCGCTCTATTCGAATGAAGCGGCGGAAGACGCGGGTCTGCGCTGGGCGCAGCACTATGAATTCCTCAGCCAGCAGATGGCGCAGCAGCTGGGTGGCCCGACGGAAGTGCGCGTCGAGGTCAACAAAAGCTCGCCCGTTGTCTGGCTGAAAACCTGGCTGTCACCCAACATCTGGGTGCGCGTCCCGCTGACCGAAATCCATCAGGGCGATTTCTCGCCGCTGTTCCGCTATACCCTGGCGATTATGCTGCTGGCGATAGGCGGAGCCTGGCTGTTTATCCGAATACAAAACCGACCGCTGGTCGACCTGGAGCACGCTGCGCTGCAGGTCGGTAAAGGCATTATTCCTCCTCCGCTGCGCGAGTATGGCGCCTCGGAAGTCCGCTCGGTGACGCGTGCGTTTAACCATATGGCGGCAGGCGTGAAGCAGCTGGCGGATGACCGTACGCTGCTGATGGCGGGGGTGAGCCATGACCTGCGCACCCCCCTGACGCGTATTCGTCTGGCGACGGAGATGATGGGGGAAGAGGACGGTTACCTTGCCGAGTCCATCAACAAGGACATCGAAGAGTGCAACGCCATCATCGAGCAGTTCATCGACTACCTGCGCACCGGCCAGGAGATGCCGATGGAAATGGCGGACCTGAACGCGGTGCTGGGTGAAGTGGTGGCGGCAGAAAGCGGCTACGAGCGTGAAATTGATACTGACCTTCAGGCCGGTGAAATTCAGGTTCGTATGCACCCGCTCTCCATTAAGCGCGCGGTGGCGAACATGGTGGTCAACGCGGCGCGCTACGGTAACGGCTGGATCAAAGTCAGCAGCGGGTCTGAACTCAACCGCGCCTGGTTCCAGGTGGAAGACGACGGTCCGGGCATCAAGCCCGAGCAGCGTAAGCATCTGTTTCAGCCGTTTGTGCGCGGCGACAGCGCGCGCAGCACCAGCGGTACGGGCTTAGGCCTGGCGATTGTGCAGCGTATTGTGGATAACCATAACGGGTTGCTGGAGATTGGTACCAGCGAGCGGGGTGGATTGAGCATTCGCGCCTGGTTGCCGGTTCCGGTCACGCGGGGGCAGGTGAAAGAGAGTTGAAAAAAGGGTGGCACGAGCCACCCTTTTTTGCAGGTCGGGTAAGGCGAAGCCGCCACCCGACATGGACTACAGTTTTGGACCCGCGCTCACCAGCGCAGCACCCGCCGGGGTATCGGTATACTTCTCGAAGTTCTCGATAAACAGCTTCGCCAGCGATTCCGCTTTCTCGCGCCACTGTTCAGGCGAACCGTACGTATTGCGCGGGTCGAGGATATGCGTATCCACACCCGGCAGCGACGTTGGGATCGCCAGGTCAAACATCGGCAGCGTGAAGGTTTCGGCGTCGTCCAGAGAACCATCCAGAATAGCGTCGATAATGGCGCGGGTATCTTTGATGGAAATACGTTTGCCGGTACCGTTCCAGCCGGTGTTCACCAGGTATGCCTGCGCGCCGGATGCCTGCATGCGTTTCACCAGCACTTCAGCGTACTGCGTCGGGTGCAGCGACAGGAAGGCTGCGCCGAAACAGGCGGAGAAGGTTGGGGTTGGCTCCGTCACGCCGCGCTCGGTACCCGCCAGCTTGGCGGTGAAACCGGAGAGGAAGTGGTACTGCGTCTGGCTGGCCGTCAGGCGAGACACCGGCGGCAGCACGCCAAACGCATCCGCCGTCAGGAAAATAACCTTCGTGGCATGACCCGCTTTTGACACCGGCTTCACGATATTGTCGATGTGGTAGATGGGGTAAGAGACGCGGGTGTTTTCCGTTTTCGACGCATCGTCGAAGTCGATGGAGCCGTCGGCACGCACGGTGACGTTTTCCAGCAGCGCATCGCGACGGATCGCGTGGAAGATATCCGGCTCGGCCTCTTCAGACAGGCGAATGGTCTTCGCGTAGCAGCCGCCTTCAAAGTTGAATACGCCGTCGTCATCCCAGCCGTGTTCGTCATCACCAATCAGACGACGTTTTGGATCGGTAGACAGGGTGGTTTTCCCGGTGCCGGACAGGCCGAAGAAGACCGCCACGTCGCCTTTTTCACCGACGTTAGCCGAGCAGTGCATGGAGGCGATGCCCCGCAGCGGCAGCAGGTAGTTCATGACCGAGAACATCCCTTTCTTCATTTCGCCGCCGTACCAGGTACCGCCGATCAGCTGGATACGCTCGGTCAGGTTGAAGGCAACAAAGTTTTCGGAGTTCAGACCTTGCTCTTTCCACTGTGGGTTGGTGCATTTCGCGCCGTTCATCACGATGAAATCAGGGGTGAAGTCCTGCAGCTCTTCGTCGGTTGGACGAATAAACATGTTTTTCACGAAATGCGCCTGCCAGGCCACTTCGGTGATAAAACGTACGGAGAGACGGGTGTCGGCGTTAGCGCCGCAGAAAGCGTCGACAATAAACAAACGCTTGCCGGAAAGTTGATGGGTGACGAGCCCTTTCAGGTGCTGCCAGGTTTCCGGAGAGAGCGGTTTGTTGTCGTTCTTCCCTTTGCCCTTGTCAGCCCACCACAGCGTATCGCGGGTGGTTTCGTCTCGGACGATATACTTATCTTTCGGCGAACGACCGGTAAAAATACCGGTATCGACGGCGATAGCACCAAGGTTCGTCAACACACCGCGCTCGTATCCTTCCAGTGCTGGATTGAGCTCTTCCTGATACAGCGTATCGTAGTCGGGGTTGTAGACGACTTCCTGGACGTCGTGAATACCATAAGCCTTGAGATCTTGCGGGGTTAAACCAGTAACACGCATATCACTGCTCCTTAGCCAATATGTACTGCCTGAAATTGTAGGGTTTTTCTGAGGTTGTTTACCGCGACGGGGCTCATAGATTCACGCATCTGGACAAAACCCTTACTAACGGAAAACGCTGCGACTCCAGTCACAGCGCAGGCGGATTATCGCAGGAATCGCTTTTTTGTTGGGGAAAATGTTCCGAAAAGGTTAAAGGCTGGTGATTTTATCGGAAAGAATGTGAATGTAATCGCATACACGTAAGAAAATTACGTAAGAGTTACATTGGGAAAACGATTCAGCTTGGGGGGTGTTTTTTACCCCTCAACCCAGCCCTCTTCCCAAACGGAAGAGGGTGAGGGGAAAGAAGTTTAGTGAACCTGCGGATCCGCCGGGGAGGCGTTGTTGCGGATCTCAGCGATATCCATCGAATTGAACACATAGTGCGTACCGCAGTAGTCACAGTGCATATCAATTTCGCCGTCTTCCGCCATGATGCTGTCGATCTCTTCATCCGGCAGGGTTTTCAGTGCGCCAGCGCAGCGCTCGCGGGAGCAGGTGCACTTAAACTCCACGGACTGCGGGTCGTAGACGGTCACTTCTTCTTCGTGGTACAGACGCCACAGCACGTCGGTCGCCGACAGGTTGAACAGCTCTTCCGCCTTGATGGTTTCGGTCAGCGTCGCCAGGTGCTCGAAATCATTGGTCTGCGCGTCCTGCGCAGGCAGAACCTGCAGCAGCATGCCGCCAGCAGCAGGCTGACCGTCCACTTCACCGGTGCGGATGAAGAGACGCGTCGGCAGCTGTTCAGAACGCATGAAGTAATCTTCCAGGCAGGCTGCGAGAGTATCGCCTTCCAGACCGACCACGCCCTGATAGCGTTCACCTTCCTCCGGGGAGATGGTGATCACCAGGTAGCCATTACCTACCAGCGTTTTGAGGTCAGCATTTTCAGGCACGTCGCCCTGAACGCGCGCCACGCCGCGCATCTGCTGCTGGTTATTGCCGTTGATTACCGCCAGCGACATTGGGCCGTCACCCTGCAGCTGCACGGTGATATCGCCGGCAAACTTCAGCGTTGCGGTCAGCAGGCTGGTGGCAACCAGCAGTTCGCCCAACAGGGTCTTCACCGGCAGCGGGTAGTTGTGGTTTTCCAGAATCTGTTTCCAGGTTTCGGATACGGTGACCAGCTCGCCGCGCACGGCGAATTGTTCAAACAGATAGCGGTGTAATTGGTCGTGTTGGGCCATTTTCATCTCTCGTGCGGGTGAGGGTTACTCGCTCTCACCGTGTTTAAATTTCATCAGATCGCGGCGCTCTTTTTTATCCGGTCGCCGGTCCGGGTGGGGCATGGTCAGCGCATTCATTTTGCGCGCCAGCGCGGTCTTCTCGCGCTTTTCAATGCTTTCCGCCGTCTCTTCATAAAGCAGGACGGCTTCCGGGGCGGGCCGTCGTTGTTCGGTAATGGCTTTAATCACTACCGTACGTTCATCGTTGCCCTGACGCAGCGTTAAGGTGGCATTCAGCTCAACCAGCTTGCTTGGTTTGCTGCGCTGGCCGTTGTAATGCACCTTTCCGCCGTCAATCATCTCGCGGGCAAGGGCGCGCGTTTTATAAAAACGCGCCGCCCACAGCCATTTATCCAGTCTTACCCCGTCAGAGGGTTTATCTTTCATGGCCTCTCCTTCACGGTCAGTGAGGGGATCATCTGGCGGTAGTCGTTCAGTCCCGGGTGGCGCAGATAGCTTTTTTCAGCCAGGCCAGAGTCAGGATTGGTGACGCCCAGACAATAGCGAATGCCAAACCTTGCCGCGGAATCCAGAATGGGCTCGCTGTCGTCAATGAACAGCGTACGTTCCGGCTGCAAGCCCGTCTCTTCCTTCACCGCATGCCACAACCGCTGATCCTCTTTCGGATAACCAAATGTGTGGGTGGAAAGTAATAAATCAAGGTGTGATGCCAGACCCGTATGCTCCAGCTTCACGGCCAGGTTATGGGGATGCGCATTGGTCAGCAAAATACGGCGTTTGCCGCTTGCTTTCAGCGCATCCAGGAACGGAACCGTATCCTCGCGCAGCACGGCGCGTGGACCCTGGGCGGTGGTCATGGCACAAATATCCAGACCGAGGCGCTCGCTCCAGTAGTCCAGACAGTACCAGTTTAGCGTATGTTGCACGGCGCTATATTGCGAACGAATGAATGCCTGCGCTTCTGCCGGAGAGATTCCCTGCTGCTCGCCATAGGTTTCCGGCACCAGCGTTTGCCAGAAATAGTTATCAAAGGCGAGATCGAGCAGCGTGCCGTCCATATCCAGCAGAACGGTGTCGACCTGCTGCCAGTCGATATCAAGATGCATAGGGGGGAACTCCAGCCAGAAGAATCGTGCGCGACAGGGTAGCACATCTTGTCGCGCAACGACGTTATCAGATCAGGCTCTCAGAGGAGGGGATCAGCTTAGGATTGAGGCAATTTTCATAATATTGCTGGATCTCTGCAAGCCGGGTGCGCGAGCGCTGGTAGCGTCGCAGGGCCATAAAGCCGTTCCAGAAAATGGCGATCAGCATCGCGGTCATCAGCAGAGAGGTGCCGATGTAGCGCCATAAACCTGCGCTATCCGGCATCCGGTGCAGGCCGATATGGCGAGTGCCGTTGGCGTCGGTATAAACACTCGTGACAATCCCTTCTGCGCTGAACGGCGTTTGCATCAGCATCTGCGCCAGGCGCTGGAACTGGCTCCACTGCTCCTGCGCCGGGTAGTCATAAAGCGCCACCTGCGGGTAAGGCTGATCGACCAGGTCGCTGCCTTCATCGCTTGCAATCACAAAGCCGCCCGGTGCCGGGCTGTTCAGCGCCTGAGCCGCCCGGGTGGTTTCGCGCATCATAAACGGTGATGTGGAGGTGGCGACCAGGTTATCCAGCGATTCAGCACTCACCGGACGCAGCAGCACGTTGACGCCATCCAGTCGTCCCGCTTCGGCGCGCTTTACCAGCGAGTCCCAATCTTTACTGTTCCCGAGGTTGACCAGGGCATTTTTAAGACGTATGCACTCATCCTGCGAAGAACAGAGATCCTGCGTTTTCAGAACGATGTCACCAAAATCATCCAGCAGAACCATGCCTGATTTTTGAATGGCCGAACGCAGCGCAGGGCTGACGCGTGAATCATCGTCCGGTTTCGGGTGCAGCTGGCGGTTAACCGTCTGGGTAAGCGCCGTGGCTTTATTCACCACTTCGGATTCCGGCAGCGGCAGCGGCGGTGCGTCGTTCCAGATAATTTGTGAGCAATCGAACGGCATAAATGGCGAGTTCTGACGCGTGTTCCATGCCCCCGGCGTGTGAATATTACACATCCCGGTTCCCTTCAGGCGCAGCGTGTCTCCCACGCGTACACCGGCTTCATCCAGCTTGTTGACGCTGGTCGCTTCAATGGTTTGCGCCCCTTTGATCCACGACAGTGTGAATTTGATGGGCATATCCAGCGGCACGAAAAGCAGCAGCATGACTAAGACCAGCGCCGCGCCCCCGGCAATGACCGTGCTGCGAAGCCAGTGCTGAAGCGGGAAATTTTTCACTTCATCATGCAGGGATAAGAAGCGCCCCTGACGCACAACGTGGCGGTCAAGGTAGATATCAATATCGGTTTTCTGGCCTAAATCCTGCGCGATCCACGGTTGCCAGTGGCGCGGGTAAATCAGGTCAATAATCCCGAGCGAGATATTGTTGAGGTGTTCCTGATCGTTTTCACCGAACAGACCCCAGCGCTTTGGCGTCCCGCGCAGGCAGTGGATCTCGCGCAACGAGGTTTTGGCCGGCGGAGCAAAGAGCCCCCAAAGCCCGCCCGCCAGCAGCAGCACCGCACCGCCCGCCAGCCAGGGGACAAACACATCCGGCGTCAGCAGGCAGAAAAAAAAGAGCAGGAAGGCGGCGACGATCAGCAGGGCTTCACGAATGCCGTCCGGGCGGCTCAGGGCGTACTCTTCATGCGTCTCCTGACGAATGTTCAGCAGTTCAATCTGCTCTGTCTCTTCGCCACGAATAGAAGCCTGCGTCGAACTGGCGCGCTCCAGCGCAAAACGCGGGGCTTCCTGAAGATATTCATTCAGCGTGTGGCCGTTAAGCGAGATAACCAGAGGCAATGAATCGGTGTGAATCAGCTCAACGCTGTTTTCGTCATTAATGTATTGCTCCCAGGACGGAGGGAGATGCACTTCGACGGAATCAAGGTAATAGCGCCACTTGTTGGGGTCATCAGTCGTGATGCCGTAGCGCGTGATGGATCGCGTCACGCAGAGCACGGTATCACTCTGCGCATTAAGCTTTAACGCCACGGGCGCTGCGGTGGCACCCGTTGGCCCAGGCGTGAGCTGAGTACGGTTCAGGATTTCGAGATAGTTTTCAACCGCATCGCGCTCGTCTTGCGTGAGTTTACGCGTGGTCGCGCCCGCAAATGCAGTTAAAAAAGGCAGGCGATAACGGCGCTGTATGCGGCGCCTGTACAACCACCCTGCAACCAATGCGCCGGCCAGCATAGCAGCGAGAACAATCAAAATGGTGCTCATGCTTTCCCCATCTTACTTATCTTCTTACAGGTGTAGTCAGTAGCACCTTTACATTGAATGAGAGTCTGTGGCTGGCTATCGGCAAGTATGGAGTCGAACTTGAGCATTCTGAAGCGCATCCCAGTGACCGGTGATGATAGCAAAGCCTGTTATGGCGCGATATCAGCAAATTCCTGGAAACATTTCAACCTCTTGACATTTGTTTTGAATTGAGGATTGATCCCTGCTACGTTGCATAAATGTAAATAAAGAACGATTGACATTGCCGAAACCGTGCGGCGTATCGCACAATAACGCCAGTTCTCACTGCTAAGACCCATCACGATGAGCAAACCACTACAAAAACCCACCATTCTGAATGTTGAAACAGTCGCCAAATCGCGCCTGTTTAATGTCGAAAGTGTGGATCTGGAGTTCAGCAACGGTGTGCGTCGCGTTTATGAACGTATGCGCCCCTCGTCGCGCGAAGCGGTGATGATTGTGCCGATTGTCGACGATCATCTGATTTTGATCCGCGAATACGCTGTGGGAACGGAATCTTACGAGCTTGGGTTCTCGAAAGGGCTGATCGACCCGGGCGAAACCGTCTTTGAAGCGGCAAACCGCGAGCTGAAAGAAGAGGTGGGGTTCGGGGCGAATGAGCTTTCATTCCTGAAAAAACTGAGCATGGCGCCGTCCTATTTTTCCAGCAAAATGAATATCGTGGTGGCGGAAGATCTCTATCCTGAATCGCTGGAAGGGGATGAGCCGGAGCCGCTGCCGCAGGTTCGCTGGCCGCTGGCGCACCTGATGGACCTCCTGGAAGACCCTGACTTTAATGAGGCTCGCAACGTGAGTGCGCTGTTCCTGGTACGGGAGTGGTTGAAAGGGCAGGGGCGACTGTAGGCCATAAAAAAAGCCGGGTGGCGGCTTCGCCTGACCCGGCCTACGCTGTGTTGCCCGGTTTTTACCGGGCATTTTTACATTTAGAACAGCTCGTGCGTTTCGCCGTTATCGATAATCTCTGTACCCACCTCATGCACCGCCTGTGTGGTTGGCTGTGTGCCCTCGATGAAATACTCCTCGCGACTATTACCGCCGTTGGCGAGCTGGCCCGTGCTGCGGTCGATATTGACCGTCACCACGCCAGGCGGTGGCGTCAGCGGCTGCTCCGGCACGCCTTCAAGAACGGCCTTCATGTAGGCGTCCCAGGCTGGCTGCGCGCTCTTCGCGCCGCCTTCATAGCCGGAAATCTGATCTTTAATCGCGCCGGAGGCCGTGGTACGCCCTAAATCGCGGCGGTGATCGTCGAAGCCGATCCAGACCGAGGTCACCACGCCCGGACCGTAACCGGAGAACCACGCGTCTTTCGAGCTGTTGGTTGTCCCCGTTTTACCGCCGATATCATGGCGCTGCAGATCGCGTCCTGCGCGCCAGCCGGTACCCTGCCAGCCTGGCTCACCGAAGATGTTGGTGTTAAGCGCGCTTTTGATCAGGAAAGACAGCGGCGTGTTGATCACATGCGGGGCGTATTCCTGCGCGCCGGTCTGCGCCACCAGCGCCTGGTTCGCCTGCT
This sequence comes from Enterobacter sp. CFEC122, assembly GCF_052983755.1. NCBI lineage: Bacteria > Pseudomonadati > Pseudomonadota > Gammaproteobacteria > Enterobacterales > Enterobacteriaceae > Enterobacter > Enterobacter sp. CFEC122. The sequence continues at coordinate 31,546 of NZ_JBRIQR010000028.1, forward strand.
CGAGCTGCGGCTGCGGCACCACGCCGCTCTGCTGCTCCTGCGACACGGCAGGGTCTTCCATGTCCTTGTTTTCAAGTACTTCAGATTTCGGCGTATTGCCATAAATGACCGGAATATCGCAGTCAGAGCAGGCAATTTTCGGCTTCGCCTCGAACAGCACGCCGCCCTGATCGTTCTCGATCTTGCTGATGAAGTACGGGTCAATCAGGAAGCCGCCGTTGGCCATCACCGAGTATCCACGCGCGACCTGAAGCGGCGTAAAGGAGGCTGAGCCTAACGCCAGCGACTCGGTGCGAACGATGTTCTGCGCCTGGAAACCGAAGCGCTGCAGATACTCTGCGGCATAGTCGACGCCCATGGCGCGCATGGCACGCACCATCACCACGTTTTTCGACTGTCCCAGACCCTGACGAAGACGAATCGGGCCGGCATATTCCGCAGGGGAGTTTTTCGGCTGCCAGTCGGAACCCGCCCCCGCATCCCAGCGGGAGATCGGCACGTCGTTGAGGATGCTGGCGAGAGTCAGCCCCTTATCCATCGCGGCCGTGTAGAGGAACGGTTTGATATTGGAACCGACCTGACGCAGCGCCTGGGTGGCGCGGTTAAATTTACTCTGGTTGAAATCGAACCCGCCGACCAGGGCCAGTACAGCACCGTTCTGCGGATTGATAGAAACCAGGGCCGAGTTGACGTCCGGCACCTGCGCCAGCCACCAGGATTCGCCAACCTTGCGCACCCAGATTTGCTGCCCGGTCTGTACCGCATCGGTCACTTTACGCGGCGTGGCGCCCTGCAGGGTATCCGAGCGGTACGGACGCGCCCAACGGATACCGTCCATGCGCAGGGAGACGGACGTACCGTCCGCGAGCGTTGCAACGGCTTCCTGAGGATCGGCCTGCGTCACCACGGCAGGAAGGAGCGGCCCGTAGGTAGGCAGTGCTCTCAGCGTACTGATGATTTTTTTGCTGTCCCACGCGCTTTCGCCCACCTTCCAGAGCACGTTTGACGGGCCGCGATAGCCGTGACGCATATCGTAGTCCATCACGTTGTTGCGCACCGCGTCCTGCGCCGCCTGCTGCACTTTACGGGTGACGGTGGTGTACACGCGATAGCCATCTTCATAGGCCTTGTCGCCATAACGGTTCACCATCTCCTGGCGAACCATTTCGGTCAGGTAAGGTGCAGAGAAGGCGATCTCCGGGGCGTGGTAGTTAGCGTCAATGACGTCGTTGCGCGCCTGGTCGTACTCGCTCTGGCTGATATAGCCTTCGCTCAGCATACGTGACAGGACGACGTTACGACGCGCGGTGGCGCGATCGAGCGAGTAGAGCGGGTTAAAGGTGGACGGCGCTTTTGGCAGACCGGCGATGGTGGCCATTTCGCTTAAGGTGAGTTGCTCCACAGGCTTACCGAAGTACACCTGCGCAGCCGCCCCCACGCCATAGGCACGGTAGCCCAGGTAGATTTTATTGAGGTACAGCTCAAGGATCTCATCTTTGCTCAGCAGCTGCTCAATACGGATCGCCAGGAACACCTCTTTGATCTTACGGGTCAGCGTCTTTTCAGGGCTGAGGAAGAAGTTACGCGCCAGCTGCTGCGTAATGGTACTCGCCCCCTGAGAGGCGTGACCAGAGAACAACGCAATGCTCGCGGCACGGAAAATCCCCACCGGATCGACACCGTGGTGCTCGTAAAAACGGCTGTCCTCCGTGGCGATAAAGGCTTTCACCATCACGGGTGGAATTTGGTTTAAGGTCAGCGGGATACGACGCTTCTCGCCATACTGCGCCATGAGCTCGCCATCGGCGCTATAGACCTGCATCGGGATCTGGAGACGCACATCGCGAAGCGTGGCGACATCAGGTAGCTGTGGCTCAATATATTTGTACAAACCGTAAATCGAGCCTGCTCCCAGCAGAATGCAACAGACTGCAAGGATGAATAAATACTTTACGAACTTCACCGGAGATTTCCCATTTGGTTTCACTTGGGCAGTTTCTAAACAATCGCGCGGTAGTATAAAGGCAAGCCTGATTCATTGATATAGCCGTCAGGGCGACGGGCGATAAGGAGATCGTGAAGCATGGCCTTCAAAACATGGCAAACGGGCGTTCATATTCAACAGGATAGGGTGCTGATCGTGGCGCTGGACCGGGATAAGTCCGGCTGGCGTCTGCGGCGCTGGTGGGCAATCCCGCTGGGCGAAGGCATCATTCGTGACGGCAAAATTTGCCAGCCAGAACAGCTGGTCGATGCGTTGCGCGACTGGCGAAAAACGCTGCCGCACGCCCATCGGGTGTTCCTCTCTTTCCCGGCAGCACGCACTCTGCAGCGGTCGCTTCCTCGCCCGACCGTTGCGCTGCGCGACAGCGAGCAGCTCTCATGGCTGGGTAGCGCGCTCGCCCGCGAACTGGAGATGTCTGCCGATACCCTCTGTTTCGACTACGCCCAGGATACCTTCAGCAATACCTTTCACGTGACGGCCGCACAAAACAACGAGGTCGATACCCTTCTGGCGCTGGCGAAAACGCTGCGTTTGCGGCTGGTGACCATTACCCCGGATGCCAGCGCGCTGACGAATCTTCTTCCCGCAGTGGCGCCAGCGAAGTGCGTCGCCTGGCGGGACGATCGGCAGTGGCTCTGGGCGATGCGCCACCAGTGGGGACGCCGCTTAACTACCGAAGCAGAAAACGTGGCCGAGCTGGCGGCGCTGCTGGCGCTTGGTCCGGATGACATCGCGCTGTTTGATTGCCAACGTGATCCGTGGGAAATCCTGGAACGCTGCCATGCTCCGCTGCCGGAATGCGGGGCTGATTATACCGTCGCGCTGGCGTTGGCCATGAGCGAGGTGCCCGGATGAGCATCCTGAATTTTCTGCCCTGGCGACAGCAGCGGCGCGCGCGATGCCTGCGCTTCTGGGGCGCAATGTGTATCGGCACAGTACTGTTGATGTTCGTAGTCATTGTTTGTCTGCGGATGAACCAGTTCGTGAAACTGCGCGCGCTGCAAACGGATCTGACGGGAATGCAGTCCGTGCAGCACGCGCTTGTCGCCCGGCAAAAACTGGCCGCACAGGCGCAGCTACCCGCGCAAACCAGGCAACGACGCGCATGGCAACCGGTGCTGGCCTCCCTTTCCCGCGCCATTCCTCCACAGGTCTGGCTGACAGAGCTGCGCTATCAGCCGCCTGCGTTGATTTTGACCGGTTATGCCATCACCCTGCCGGCCCTCTCTGCTCTGCGCGATGCGCTTGGCCAAATAGCGGGCTTTACGCCCGGGACGCCGGGCGAGCTTCGGCAGGATAGCCGGGGGCACTGGATGTTTACGCTTCATCTCAAAAGCGAGGGGTAACGCGTGAATACCTTGTTAGAACGCTGGTGCGAAAGCCGTCCCTGGCATCGGCTACTCTGCTGGTGCCTGGGGAGTCTCCTGGCAGGACTGGTCGCGTGGGGGGCGTTGCTCAGACCGGTAGACAGGCAGTGTGCTGAACAACAACGCCAGCTGATTGAGGATGTAAGCACTAACGCATCGTTATGGCCTGTTGTCAGAAAGGGGCCGTTTCGTCCGGACTCTGCGAAGGCTCGGGAGCTGGCGCCGTTCTCCCCGCTCAATTTTCAGGGCGATGAGACGACGCTGGTTCACTGGAAGCCGCTGCAGAATGGAGGGGAGCTGGCGCTGGATGCGGAGTGGCAGGCCATTCCGGAACTTTTTTCCCGGCTGGCACAGCAGGATGTGGAGATCGCCGCTTTCGCAATTGCGCCACAAGGTAGGGCGTTACGCCTGCAGCTGGAGCTGGAACATGCGAAATAGCGCGCGATGTTTGCTGGTTTGCTCAGTGCTGCTATTGACCGGTATGCGCGATCCGTTTCGTCCTCCGGACGATCCTTGCGCCATTGGCGAGCTGGCGCAGTGGCGCTTTCGCGGCATGGTGGAAGGGCAGGAGACTATCGGCATTTTACAGGATGGGGAAAAGCGCTGGTACCGGCTGAAAACGCATGAGCGCTTCCCGTCAGGCTGGAGGATAACCGCCGTCAATGCAGCGGAGCTGGCGGTTGATGTGGGTGACACCTGTGACCCGGGAAAATGGACGTGGCAACGAGAAGGAACGGACAAAAATGAATTTACGGATAATGCTGTGGCTGCTGGCGTTCAGCCAACCGCTGTGGGCCGCCGCGCCAAAACCGGTCACGCTGGTGGTGGATGACGTGCCTGTGGTCCAGGTGTTACAGGCCCTGGTCGCACAGGAGAACCGTAATCTGGTGGTATCGCCTGATGTCAGCGGTACGCTTTCGCTTAACCTGACGCGCGTTCCCTGGAGGCAGGCGTTACGGACGATCGTCTCCAGCGCCGGACTCGTCTTGCGCGAGGAGGGCGGTATTTTTTATGTGCATACCGCGGCCTGGCAGCGTGAGCAGCGGGAGCGTTCAGAACAGGAACAGGCGCGTCGACAGCTTGATGCCCCGCTGGTCACTCAGGGCATTCCCTTTTCTTATGCGGATGCCGGGGAGCTGCAAAAAGCCGCGGAAAAACTCCTGAGCCCAAAGGGGAGTTTATCCGTCGACAAACGTACTAACCGTCTGCTGATTCGGGATAACCAGGCTGCGGTGGATACGCTGCAGCGCTGGGCCGCCGAGATGGATATTCCCGTCGAGCAGGTCGAACTGGCGGCGCATATTGTGACCATCAACGAAAAAAGCCTGCGCGAGCTGGGGGTGAAGTGGAATCTCGCCGACGCTACCGACGCGGGCAAGGTGGGACAGCTCACGACGCTGGGCAGCGATCTTTCCGTTGCCAGCGCCACCAGCCACGTGAGGTTTAATATCGGTCGGATTAACGGCAGGTTGCTTGATCTGGAACTTTCAGCGCTGGAGCAAAAACAGCAGGTCGATATCATCGCCAGCCCGCGGCTGCTGGCCTCGCACGGGCAACCGGCCAGTATCAAGCAGGGCAGCGAAATTCCGTATCAGGTCTCAAGCGGGGAAAGCGGCGCCACCTCCGTTGAGTTTAAAGAGGCGGTACTCGGAATGGAGGTCACACCGGTAGTATTGCCGGGGGGACGCGTGCGCCTGAAACTACACATCAGCGAAAATATGCCGGGACAGGTTCTGCAGCAGGCCGATGGCGAAACGCTGGCTATCGACAAGCAGGAGATAGAAACCCAGGTGGAGGTAAAAAGTGGAGAAACGCTGGCGTTGGGCGGAATTTTTTCCCAGAAGAACAAAACCGGCAGTGACAGCGTACCCGGTCTGGGAAGCATCCCCTGGATTGGATCGCTTTTTCGTCATGACGGGAAAGACAACGAACGGCGTGAATTAGTGGTGTTTATTACACCACGTCTGGTCGGTATTCGCTAACGGGTAACGATCCCCGCAATGATTTTGCATTCAGTTTGTTGCAGATGTTTGACGTGGGGCATGAATTAGCATACAAGGAGTACCGATTTGAGTTGGACTTACGTCTTATTACCTTATGCGCCCGGCGCGGTGATTTAATCAGTTGCCAAACAAGCCGGAGTATTGAGATAATTTTTAGTCTGACTCTCGCTCTATTGCATATGAGGTTTCAGTTCATGTCCTGCTACGCCGGGTGTCTGCGAAGCGGGGATTACCATTAACGAATAGTCTTAGTAGTACCGATAAAATGGCAGAGAAACGCAATATCTTTCTGGTTGGGCCTATGGGTGCCGGCAAAAGCACTATTGGGCGTCAGTTAGCTCAACAACTCAATATGGAATTTTACGATTCTGATCAAGAGATTGAGAAACGAACCGGAGCTGATGTGGGCTGGGTTTTCGACGTAGAAGGCGAAGAAGGTTTCCGTGACCGAGAAGAAAAAGTGATCAACGAACTCACGGAAAAACAGGGCATCGTTCTGGCAACAGGCGGCGGCTCTGTGAAATCTCGCGAAACCCGCAACCGTCTCTCCGCCCGTGGCGTAGTGGTCTATCTTGAGACGACCATTGAGAAACAGCTGGCACGTACGCAGCGCGATAAAAAGCGCCCGCTGCTGCAGGTTGAAACGCCACCACGCGAAGTTCTGGAAGCGTTGGCCGATGAACGCAATCCGCTGTATGAAGAGATTGCCGATGTGACCATTCGTACCGACGACCAGAGCGCTAAAGTGGTTGCAAACCAGATTATTCATATGCTGGAAAGCAACTGATTCTGGCTTTATATACACTCGCCTGCGGGTAATAGCATTAAAGGTGGATGTCGCGTCATGGAGAGGATTACAGTTACTCTCGGGGAACGTAGTTACCCTATCACCATCGCGGCTGGTTTGTTTAACGACCCAGCTTCCTTTTTACCACTGAAAGCGGGTGATCAGGCGATGCTGGTCACCAACGAGACGCTGGCTCCGCTTTATCTCGACCGCGTACGCCACCTGCTTGAGCAGGCGGGCGTAAAAGTCGACAGTGTGATTCTCCCCGATGGCGAGCAGTATAAAAGCCTGACGGTACTGGATACCGTCTTTACCGCATTGCTGCAAAAACCGCATGGTCGCGATACAACACTGCTTGCCCTGGGCGGCGGTGTTGTGGGCGATCTGACCGGCTTTGCGGCCGCAAGCTATCAGCGTGGTGTCCGCTTTATTCAAATCCCTACCACGCTGCTGTCCCAGGTCGACTCCTCTGTGGGTGGCAAAACGGCAGTGAACCATCCGCTCGGCAAAAACATGATTGGCGCGTTCTATCAGCCCGCATCGGTGGTGGTGGATCTCGACTGTCTGAAAACCCTGCCGAAGCGCGAGTTGGCTTCGGGTCTGGCGGAAGTGATCAAATACGGCATTATTCTGGATGGCGAGTTCTTTAGCTGGCTTGAAGAGAATATGGATGCGCTGCTGGGCCTCGATGAGGCAAAACTGGCATACTGCATTCGTCGTTGCTGTGAGCTGAAAGCAGAAGTTGTTGCCGCAGACGAGCGTGAAACGGGCTTACGTGCTTTACTGAATCTTGGGCATACGTTTGGTCACGCGATTGAAGCCGAAATGGGTTACGGCAACTGGCTGCACGGTGAAGCCGTCGCGGCCGGCATGGTGATGGCTGCCCGCACCTCTGAACGCCTTGGGCAGTTCAAACCGGAAGAGACGGCACGTATCATTGCGCTGCTTGAGCGTGCAGGTTTGCCGGTGAACGGGCCGCAGGAGATGTCGGCGCAAGCGTATTTACCCCACATGATGCGCGATAAAAAAGTATTGGCAGGTGAGATGCGTCTTGTACTCCCGCTTGCAATAGGGAAGAGTGAAGTGCGCGGCGGAGTGCCGCACGATGTCGTTCTTGGCGCTATCGCTGACTGTCAGCAGGCGTAACAACTAGAAAGGTCAGGCCACTGTCGCAGGTGGTCGTTTAGCTTCAGGTGAAATGCAAAGTCGTTGGCATAAGCCTTTGAGTGGGGTGTTAAATGGATGAATTCAAACCAGAAGACGAGCTGAAACCCGATCCCAGCGATCGTCGTACTGGTCGTTCTCGTCAATCTTCAGAACGTGATAACGAGCCGCAGATCAACTTTGACGATGTTGATCTGGATGCAGACGATCGTCGCCCTTCGCGCAGCCGCAACGCGCACGAAGAGCGAGCAGAAGAGGATTATGAGTCCGAAGAAGATTCAATGGACGAACAGCCTGTAGAGCGTCGCCCGCGTAAACGTAAAAAAGCCGCTGCGCCAAAACCGGCGTCCCGCCAGTACATTATGATGGGCCTTGGCGTTCTGGTGCTTGTGCTGCTGATTGTCGGCATTGGCTCCGCGCTTAAAGCACCGTCAACGAACTCAACCGAGCAAACGGCTTCCGCTGAGAAGAGCATCAACCTTTCCGGTAACGATGCGTCCAATCAGGCGAATGGCGCACAGCCAGCGCCGGGTGCTACTTCCGCAGAGCAGACCGCCGGTAACACCACAGCGCCGCAGGATGTTTCTCTGCCGCCCGTTTCTTCAACCCCAGCTCAGGGGCAGGCACCTGTTGCGCCTGAAGGTCAGCAGCGTGTGGAAGTTCAGGGAGACCTGAACAATGCGCTGACGCAGCCGCAGAACCAGCAGCAGGTTGATAACGTCGTGGTTAACTCTACGCTGCCAACTGAACCTGCAACCGTTGCCCCGATTCGCGGCGGTAACGCTCAGCCGCAAACGGCCGCGACGGAAACCAAACCGCACCAGACGCAGACTACAACACGTCCTGAGCGTAAGCAGGCAGTGATTGAGCCTAAGCGTGAAACCAAACCTCAGGCAGTGGTAAAAGCGCCTGAAGTGAAAGCCGTACCGGCCCAGCCGAAACGCACGGAAACGGCTGCGGTGAGCGAGCCTGCTAAAGCGCCCGTCACGCAGACTGCGCCGAAAGCCACGGCGACCACCACGGCACCGGCTGCCACAGCGGCACCAGCCGCGACGGCAACCGCATCCAGCAGCGCGGCAGGTAAAACGGCAGGTAACGTCGGTTCGCTGAAGTCTGCGCCTTCCAGCAACTACACGCTGCAGCTGAGCAGTTCGTCTAACTACGACAACCTCAACAGCTGGGCGAAGAAATCAAATCTGAAAAACTATGTTGTTTATCAGACGACCCGTAACGGTCAGCCGTGGTATGTGCTGGTGAGCGGTGTTTATTCGTCAAAAGATGAAGCAAAACGTGCCGTAGCGGCGCTGCCAGCTGACGTTCAGGCGAAGAACCCATGGGCGAAGCCGATTCATCAGGTTCAGGCCGATCTGAAGTAATGTTTAAAGCGCAGGATGCTGTCGGAGCTTTCTCCACAGCCGGAGAAGGTGTAATCAGTTAGTCAGCATGAAAAAAAATCGCGCTTTTCTGAAATGGGCAGGGGGGAAATACCCCCTGCTCGATGATATTAAAAAGCACCTGCCTGAAGGCGAGTGTCTTATCGAACCTTTCGTGGGTGCGGGATCGGTGTTCCTCAACACCGATTTTTCTCGTTATATCCTGGCGGATATCAACAGCGACCTTATCAGCCTCTATAACATCGTTAAGCTCCGTACCGATGAGTATGTCGCAGAGGCGCGCAAGCTGTTTACGCCCGAGAACAATAATCCGGACGTTTACTACCAGTTCCGCGCGGAGTTTAACCAGAGCCAGGATCCGTTCCGCAGAGCCCTGCTGTTCCTCTATCTTAATCGTCATGGTTACAACGGCCTGTGCCGGTATAACCTGCGCGGGGAATTTAACGTGCCGTTTGGTCGCTACAAGCGCCCGTATTTCCCACAGGACGAGCTTTATCACTTTGCTGAAAAAGCGCAGAACGCGGAGTTTCATTGCCTCTCCTATGAAGAGTGTATGGAACTGGCAGGCGTCAATTCGGTGGTTTACTGTGACCCCCCATACGCGCCGCTGTCTGCGACGGCGAACTTCACCGCCTACCACACCAACAGCTTCAGCCCTGCCGAGCAGGCGCGTCTGGCGGAGATGGCGGAAAAGCTGGTCAGCAAAAGAATTCCGGTGTTAATTTCGAATCACGACACGCCTGATACGCGCGAATGGTACAAAGCCGCGAAGCATTTTCAGGTTAAGGTGCGGCGTAGCATTAGCAGCAACGGCGGCACACGTAAAAAGGTGGACGAACTCCTGGCTCTTTATCGCCCCTGAGCCGTTTTGCCCGCCGGTAAACACATTTCAAGGAGAAGCGGATGAAACAGTTTTTGATTGCTCCCTCAATTCTGTCGGCCGATTTTGCCCGCCTGGGTGAAGATACCGCCAACGCACTGGCGGCTGGCGCGGATGTCGTCCATTTCGACGTGATGGATAACCACTACGTTCCTAACCTGACCATCGGTCCGATGGTGCTCAAGGCGCTGCGTAACTATGGCATTACCGCCCCGATCGACGTTCACCTGATGGTGAAACCGGTTGATCGCATCGTGCCTGACTTCGCCGCGGCGGGTGCCAGCATCATCACCTTCCATCCGGAAGCCTCTGAACATGTGGATCGCACGCTGCAGCTGATCAAAGAGAACGGCTGTAAAGCGGGTCTGGTGTTTAACCCGGCCACGCCGCTGAGCTATCTCGACTATGTCATGGATAAGCTGGACGTGATCCTGCTGATGTCCGTTAACCCCGGTTTTGGCGGCCAGTCATTCATTCCTCACACGCTGGATAAGCTGCGTGAAGTCCGCCGTCGTATCGACGAGTCAGGCTACGACATTCGTCTGGAAGTAGACGGCGGCGTGAAAGTGAATAACATTGGTGAAATTGCGGCGGCAGGCGCGGATATGTTCGTTGCTGGTTCTGCCATTTTCGACCAACCGGATTATAAAAAAGTCATTGATGAAATGCGCCGCGAGCTGGCGAAGGTAAGTCATGGATAAATTACAGGCTATTCGGGGTGTGGCATTCGACCTCGACGGCACGCTGGTTGACAGCGCGCCGGGCTTAACGAGCGCCGTCGACCAGGCGCTGTATGCACTTGAACTCCCCGTTGCGGGTGAAGAGCGCGTCGTCACGTGGATTGGCAACGGCGCCGATGTTCTGATGGCGCGCGCGTTGACGTGGGCGCGTCAGGAGCGTGCGTCGCAGCGTTCCGCCCAGGGTAAACCGAGCGTCGATCACGCGGACATCCCGCAGGAAGAGCAGCTGCGTATTCTGCGCAAACTGTTCGATCGTTTCTATGAAGAGACCGTCGAGGAGGGCAGCTTCCTGTTCCCTGACGTTCAGGAAACGCTGAGCGCGCTGCACGCGAAGGGCATCCCGCTGGGTCTGGTGACCAACAAACCCACGCCGTTTGTCGCACCGCTGCTGGAAGCGCTCAATATCGCGAAGTATTTCTCCGTGATTGTGGGCGGCGACGACGTGCAGAACAAAAAGCCCCATCCGGAACCGCTGCTGCTGGTGGCAGGAAAATTATCCTTAACGCCTGCGGAGCTGCTCTTTGTCGGCGATTCCCGCAATGATATTCTGGCTGCCCGCGCGGCCGGGTGTCCTTCCGTGGGGTTAACCTATGGCTACAACTACGGTGAAGCCATCACGCTGAGTGAGCCGGACGTCGTTTTCGACCACTTCAAAGATTTGTTGCCCGCACTCGGGCTTTCGCACAGTGAACATCAGGAATTGAACAATGACTAAGCCCATCGTTTTTAGTGGCGCACAGCCTTCAGGTGAATTAACCATTGGTAACTACATGGGTGCGTTACGTCAGTGGGTCAGCATGCAGGATGACTACCATTGCATTTACTGCATCGTCGATCTCCATGCGATTACCGCCCGTCAGGATCCTGAGAAGCTGCGCAAAGCCACGCTGGACACCCTGGCGCTGTATCTGGCCTGCGGCATCGATCCAGAGAAGAGCACCATCTTCGTTCAGTCTCACGTGCCGGAGCACGCGCAGCTGGGCTGGGCGCTGAACTGCTACACCTATTTTGGCGAGCTGAGCCGCATGACGCAGTTCAAGGATAAATCCGCGCGCTACTCTGAAAACATCAACGCCGGCCTGTTTGACTATCCGGTGCTGATGGCGGCAGACATCCTGCTGTACCAGACTAACCAGGTTCCTGTCGGCGAAGACCAGAAGCAGCACCTGGAGCTGAGCCGCGATATCGCCCAGCGCTTCAACGCGCTCTACGGCGATGTGTTTAAAGTACCAGAGCCATTTATTCCGAAGTCCGGCGCACGCGTAATGTCGCTGCTGGAGCCGACCAAGAAGATGTCCAAGTCTGACGATAACCGCAACAACGTTATCGGCCTGCTGGAAGATCCGAAATCGGTTGTCAAAAAGCTCAAGCGCGCGGTCACGGACTCCGACGAGCCGCCTGTTGTGCGCTACGACGTGCAGAACAAAGCGGGCGTCTCCAACCTGCTGGATATCCTCTCGGGCGTCACCGGCCAGAGCATCCCTGAGCTGGAAAAACACTTCGAAGGCAAGATGTACGGCCACCTGAAAGGCGAAGTGGCAGATGCCGTTTCCGGCATGCTGACCGAGCTGCAGGAGCGTTATCACCGCTACCGTAACGACGAAGCGTTCCTGCAGAAAGTGATGAAAGAGGGGGCGGAAAAAGCCAGCGCGCGCGCGTCCGAAACCCTGAAAGCGGTGTATGAAGCAATTGGGTTTGTGGCGAAACCTTAAGCCGCTGTGCCGGGTGGCGGCTTCGCCTTACCCGGCCTACGGGACCGTGTAGGTCGGGTAAGCGTCAGCGCCACCCGACAAAAAACACACTCTCCAAAACTAAAAACCGGGATATCCCGGTTTTTTTACGCCTGTAAAACGCTTACTGCTGTGCCGCCGGGCCGCAACCACCGATGATCTTCGAAATGGAGATCGCCGGGTGCAGCAGGTAATCGTAGCTGCAGTTATTTTTGGTGTTTTGAACGTGACCGGTGCAGGCCGTCAGAGTCGATAACAGGCCAACCAGAACGGCGGCTTTTGCCAGTTTGAACATATGCATTCCTTGTCTAAAAAATGGATGTAATACGAGGGAATAAATGGAAAAGTTCCACTATGCGGGCGGTATGTTATCGGTAGGCGTAAGAGGGGAGTAGTCCGCTTAAGGACTACTCCAGGAAGGGAGAATATGCGTTAGTGATTCGAGAACCAGTTCAGCCTGTCGCGCAGTTCAACCACGCGGCCCACCACAATCAGCGCCGGGCTTTCGACCTGCTGCGCCAGCTCGCCTAACTGCGTCAGCACGCCATCCACCACGCGCTGCGTAATGGCGGTGCCGTTTTCGACCAGCGCGACGGGCATATCCGCATTCATACCGTGCTCCAGCAGCTTCGCCTGAATCGTGGCGGCCTGATTGAGCCCCATGTAGAACACCAGTGTCTGCTTTTCGGCGGCCAGGTTATGCCAGTCCAGCTCGCTGCCGGTCTTCAGGTGGCCCGTCACCAGACGCACGCTCTGAGCGTAGTCGCGGTGGGTCAGCGGAATGCCAGAGTACGCTGAACAGCCGGACGCCGCCGTAATGCCGGGCACCACGGAGAACGGAATACCCGCGTCGCACAGGGTTTCCAGCTCCTCGCCGCCGCGTCCAAAGATAAAAGGATCGCCCCCCTTCAGGCGGACCACGCGTTTTCCCTTTTGCGCTTCGCGCAGCAGGATCTGGTTAATCTCCTCCTGCGGCACGCAGTGGTAGCCCGCGCGCTTGCCCACGAAGACGCGGTCGGCGTCGCGGCGCACCAGGTTCATGATGTCATCGGAGACCAGACGGTCGTACACCACGATATCCGCCTGCTGGATCTGCTGTAGCCCTTTCAGCGTCAGCAAGCCCGCATCACCGGGGCCTGCGCCTACCAGCACCACTTCGCCGCGATGGTCCAGCGGTTCGCTTAGCAACTGCTCGGTCGTCTCTTCAACGGCTTTGGTGTCCTGATTCGCCAGCGACTGCGCCAGCCTGTCGTTCACAAAGAATTTTTCCCAGAAGCGACGGCGCTCGCCCACGGTCGCGAAGGTTTGCTTCACGCGTGAACGCAGCTGACCGGCATAATGCGCAATCTGGCCAAGGTGTTGAGGCAACAGGGCTTCCAGTTTTTCCCGCAGCAGACGCGCGAGAACCGGCGAACGTCCCCCGGACGATACCGCAATCATCAGCGGCGAGCGGTCGATAATCGACGGCATGATAAAGCTGGCTTCTTTCGGCGCATCCACCACGTTGCAGAAGATACGGCGCGCTTCGCAGGCGTCGCTGACGCGCTGATTCACTGCATCGTCATCCGTCGCGGCAATGGTCAGCCAGCAGGTATCCAGCAGGGATTCATTAAACTCCCCCTGCTCCAGCGTAAGCATCCCTTCCTGCGCCCAGACGTCAAACTGGGGGGAGAAGGACAGGGCATTCACGGTCAGGCGGGCGCCAGCCTCTAACAGCAGGCGCGCTTTGCGCTCGGCCACGTCGCCGCCGCCCACGAGCAGGCAGTCGCGGTTGCGTAATTGACAAAAAATCGGCAGGTGATCCACGACGTTACCTCACAGCATTCATGGCGGGGGAAGAATTGACGTCAGGATAACAGCAGGAATCGTACAGAACATACGGTTTTTCCTGCCGTTACCCATAAGGGGTCATAAGCCTTTCCTATTGAAAAGGCGAGGGGTTACGCTTTCAGCTGCACCTCGCCGTCCTTCACGCGGACGTCGTAGTGTTTGACCGAGAAGCTTTCATCTTCCATGCAGAGTCCGTCGGTTAAGCGGAAACGCTGCTTTTTCAACGGGCTGGCGACCCACAGTTCCCCCTGGTGCTCGGCAATCAGGCCGCGGGAGAGCACGCTGGCCTCGAAGAACGGGTCGATATTGCTGATAGCAAAGACCTGTTCATCGTGGCGAGGGCGGAAAATCGCCACCTGCTCGTTGCCCAGCAGCGCACAGACGCCGGTGGCGGGGAGAATGTCGTTAATATTGCAGATGTTTACCCACTGGCTCATGCGTTTTCCTCCACCAGCGTGACCGGAATACGTTCATACGGCGTGGCCGGACGATGCTGTTCGCGCTCCGGCACAACCTGTACGTTCGGGTCGCGCTGGGTGCTGTTGATAAAGTGTTTGAAGCGCGTCTGCGCCGCCGGGGTGTTGACGGTTTCCGTCCACTCGCAGATCACCGCCTCGCGCAGGCGGGCCATCTCCGCTTCCAGATGTTCGTTCAGGCCCAGCTTGTTGTCGATAATGACCGATTTCAGGTAGTCGATGCCACCTTCGAGGTTATCGAGCCAGGAGGCGGTACGGGTCAGCTTATCGGCGGTACGGATGTAGAACATCATGAAGCGGTCGAGATACTGAATCAGCGTGTCGCGATCGAGATCCGCCGCCAGCAGGTCCGCGTGGCGCGGTTTCATCCCGCCGTTGCCGCACACATACAGGTTCCAGCCTTTCTCGGTGGCAATAATACCCACGTCTTTACCCTGCGCTTCCGCACATTCGCGGGTACAGCCGGAGACGCCGAACTTCATTTTGTGCGGGGTACGGATGCCTTTGTAGCGGTTTTCCAGCTCAACGCCGAAGCCCACGCTATCGCCGACGCCGTAGCGACACCAGGTGCTGCCCACGCAGGTTTTCGCCATGCGCAGCGCTTTGGCGTACGCGTGGCCGGTTTCGAAGCCCGCTTCAATCAGCTGACGCCAGATTTCCGGCAGGTCGTCCTTCTGCGCGCCAAACAGGCCGATACGCTGGGAGCCGGTGATTTTGGTGTACAGATTAAATTCACGTGCGATACGGCCCACCGCGACCAGCCCTTCCGGCGTGATTTCACCACCGGCCGAGCGTGGAATCACGGAGTAGGTGCCGTCTTTCTGGATGTTGGCCAGGAAGTTGTCGTTGGTGTCCTGCAGCGGCGTATGCTCGGGCTTGAGCACGTACTCGTTCCAGCAGGAGGCCAGCAGGGAGCCGACGGTCGGTTTACACACTTCACAGCCGTAGCCCTGGCCGTGTTTCTCCAGCAGTTCGTCGAAGGACTTGATGCCTTCCACGCGGATCAGATGGTACAGCTCCTGGCGAGAGTAAGCGAAGTGCTCGCACAGGTTGTTGTTCACTTCGATGCCCTGTTTCGCCAGCTCGGCGTTCAGTACCTGGGTGACCAGCGGAATACAGCCGCCGCAGCCGGTACCGGCTTTGGTTTCCGCTTTCAGCGCCGCAACGGTGTGGCACCCTTTGTTGATCGCGGAGATCAGCATGCCTTTGGTGACGTCGAAGCAGGAGCAAATCTGCGCGCTGTCCGGCAGTTTATCCACGCCGATGGACGGCTTGCCGCTGGAGGCGTGCGCCGGGAGGATCAGCGCGTCCGGGTTTTCCGGCAGCTCGATGGCGTTGAGCACCAGCTGGAGCAGGTTACCGAAGTCGCTGGTGTCGCCCACCAGCACCGCGCCGAGCAGGGTTTTGTTGTCCTGGCTGACGATGAGACGTTTGTAGACTTCTTTGCTTTCGTCGAGGTAGACATAGCTGCGCGCGCCGGGCGTGCGGCCATGCGCATCGCCAATACCGCCTACGTCCACGCCCAGCAGCTTCAGCTTGGCGCTCATGTCTGCGCCGGTGAAGGCGTTTTCGCTGCCCAGGATATGATCCACGGCGACCTGCGCCATTTTGTAGCCCGGCGCCACCAGGCCGTATACGCGGTTGTTCCAGCTGGCGCATTCGCCGATGGCGTAGATATCCGGATCGGAGGTCTGGCAGGTGTCGTTAATCATGATCCCGCCGCGCTGCGCGACGGCCAGGCCGCACTGCGTTGCCAGCTTGTCGCGCGGGCGGATGCCGGTGGAGAAGACGATGAAGTCCACTTCCAGCTCGCTGCCGTCGGCAAAGCGCATGGTTTTGCGTGCTTCAGTCCCTTCCTGAACGATCTCTTTGGTGTTTTTGCTGGTGTGAACCTTCACGCCCATGCTTTCGATCTTACGGCGCAGCTGATCGCCACCCATGTGGTCGAGCTGTTCGGCCATCAGCATCGGCGCAAATTCGATGACATGGGTTTCAACGCCGAGGTTTTTCAGCGCGCCCGCGGCTTCCAGGCCCAGCAGGCCACCGCCAACAACCGCGCCGCGTTTGCTTCGACGCGCACAGGATTCAATGGCGTTGAGGTCTTCAATGGTACGGTAAACGAAGCAATCCTGCGTTTCCGAGCCTTTAATCGGCGGGATCCACGGATACGAGCCAGTCGCCATGATCAGCTTATCGTAAAAAACCGTACGGCCGGCGCTGGAGTGGATCACTTTTTCCTGACGGTTGATGGTGATAGCGCGTTCGCCCACCAGCACTTTTACGCCATGCTTCTCGTAGAAACCTTCACGCACCAGAGAGAGCTCTTCGGCGGTATGATGGGAGAAGTAGGAAGACAGGTGCACACGGTCGTATGCCTTGCGGGGTTCTTCACAGAACACGGTAATATCGAACTGCTCAGCATCGGCTTTATCGAGAAGATCCTCAATAAAGCGGTGGCCGACCATGCCGTTACCGATGATAGCGAGTCTGACTTTGCTCATTATTGCCTCGATTTCTTTTCTATTATTGCCTACCTTAACGATTCAGCAGGGGCGCTTATTGATGCAAATCAAATACGCCTTCGCCTACTCCTTAGGTGGTATATGACTGATTTGTCAGGATTTTTATAAGTGGCGGAAATCGCAGGCTTTTCGTGTTCGTTGAATTTGTGTACAAATCAGGGGCGGTTTTGCAAAAATCGATACGCCTGAATATCAGCTGCGTTTATGAGGGGAAAGTTATGTCTACATCACCGTTATGGCTTGTTCAGAATGTGCGTTTACCGGGTCGGGATGGGCTGTGGCAACTTGCCATCGAGAACGGGCGATTTGGTGACATCACCCCCATGGACGACACCCACGCCGAAAGTTATGAGGTACTGAACGCGCGCGGTGGGCTGGCTATTCCCCCGTTCATCGAGCCGCATATTCATCTTGATACCACCCAGACGGCGGGTGAGCCGAACTGGAACCAGTCCGGCACGCTGTTCGAAGGCATTGAACGCTGGGCGGAGCGCAAGGCGCTGCTCAGCCATGAGGATGTGAAAGCACGCGCCTGGAAAACGCTGAAGTGGCAAATCGCTAACGGCATTCAGTTTGTCCGCACCCATGTGGATGTCTCTGACCCGACGCTCACCGCCCTGAAGGCGATGCTGGAGGTGAAGCAGGAGGTGGCGCCGTGGGTAACGCTGCAAATCGTCGCGTTTCCGCAGGAAGGTATTCTCTCTTACCCGAACGGCGCGGCGCTGCTTGAAGAGGCGTTAAAACTGGGAGCCGACGTGGTGGGGGCGATCCCGCACTTCGAATTTACCCGGGAATATGGCGTGCAGTCGCTGCATATCGCTTTTGAGCTGGCGAAGAAGTATGACCGCCCGCTGGATATCCACTGCGATGAAATTGACGACGAACAGTCGCGGTTTGTCGAGACGGTGGCCACGCTGGCGTATGAGGCCGGCATCGGCCCGCGCGTGACGGCCAGCCACACCACCGCCATGCACGCCTACAACGGCGCTTACACCTCGCGGCTTTTCCGTCTGCTGAAGATGTCGGGGATTAACTTCGTCGCGAACCCGCTGGTCAACATCCACCTGCAGGGGCGCTTTGATGACTATCCGAAGCGTCGCGGTATCACCCGGGTGAAAGAGCTGCAGGAGGCAGGTATTAACGTCTGCTTTGGTCATGACGACGTCTTCGACCCGTGGTACCCGCTCGGCACCGGCAACATGCTGCAGGTGCTGCATATGGGGCTACACGTCTGCCAGATGATGGGCTATCCGCAAATCGACAGCGGCCTGAACCTGATTACCCATAACAGCGCCCGCACCTTTGGCCTGAGCGATTACGGTATTGAAACGGGAAATCCGGCAAACCTGATTATTCTGCCTGCGGAGAGCGGGTTTGAAGCGGTGCGCTGTCAGGTGCCGGTGCGCTGGTCGATTCGTCAGGGGCGGATTATTGCCACTACGCAGCTGGCGCAGACCTGGATCCAAATGGATACCGGAGGAGAAGAGGTCAGTTTCGCCAGAAACAGCCCCTCTGCGTAATGCAAAGGGGCGCAGGGTTTAGTGCGATGCCGCTGCTGCGTTGTGCTGGCGGTGGCGGGTCACAAAGCCCAGGATGAAGCACATAATGAACACCACGGCGTACAGACCGTTCGCGGTGTGCAGCGCGGCCAGCGGGCCGCTGTGGGCAACGATCGGGCCCGTCACCACGAAGGTCAGCATGGTACCGATGGTGCCGCAGGTCAGAACGAAGTTAACCAGCTTCGGCGAGGCCACTTTGGTCTGCAGGGAGCCCAGGGTGATGATCGAGGTATAAATGGCGCTGGAGAAGAAGCCCAGGGTCAGAATGAACCACGGCATATGCTCCGGCGAACCGTTGATGAACAGATACATCAGCACGGTCGCCAGGCCCGCCAGCACGGTCAGAATGCGCTGCAGGTCGAAGAAGCGCAGGATGAAGCTAAACGCCCACATGCCGAACATGTAGGACATCCAGAAATCGCTCACCAGTTTACCCGCGTCGTTCAGGCTCATGCCCAGACCTTTGGCATATTCCGGTACCCAGGAGATAAAGCCTAGCTGGCCCAGGATGTAGCACAGGGCGGCGATGGAGAGGAACAGCACGCCGATACCCCATTTCTCTTTCGCCACAGGCTCTGCGGTGGTTTGCGCTTTTTTACCCAGCACCGGGAAGTCGCAGCCGAAGGTCAGAATGAAAATTGCAACGTAGACCAGACCGATGCAGGCGTAGACCCAGTACCACTCAATGCTGCGCGCCAGCAGAACGGCAGCGACCATCGGGAAGATCATTCCGGCCATGCTGAAGAAGGAGTCGGTAAACAGCAGGCGCGCGCCGCGCTGGCGGCCTTCATACATATGGGTAATCAGGAACGTCCCGATCGACATGGTGATCCCGCTGACCAGGCCGAGCACGAACATGGCGGCTGAGAACAGGGCGATGCTGTGGCTGAGCATCAGACCCGCCACGGCGGCGACCATCAGCACGAAGCCGAAGCGAAGCTGGGTTTTCAGCGGCACGATTTCCATCAGCCAGGCATTCAGGAAGATAGAGATCAGGATCCCTGCGTTGAGGAAGGTGAAGGTGTTGCTCATGCTGGAAACGGGCAGCTGGAAGTAGTCTGCGATATTCCCCATCACCATCCCGGTGACGATCACCAACGCGCCGGTCAGGGCGTAGGAGAAGAAGCTGATCCATGTGAGCTTGATGCGATTGCTGTTAGTCATGTCTGGCCTGTTCAAAAAAAGAAAAGCGCCGAAGGGGCGCTGAGAGCGGGCAGATTTTAGTCGCTAAAGTGATCCATTCCTATCTTTTAAGGGTAATGATTATGTCATTGCAGGTTTTAATGTGATCTAAATCACATTAAGTGGCGGTCTAACCAATCGTTTGCGCAGTAATAATTGTTTCAATTTCGTAAAATTAGGTAAAAGGCTGGTCTACGTTCATACTGCTCTTTAGAATCAAGCCATTCGCTTTTTATACTGCGCTTTGTTAAGGAATTCTCATGCTCAAATCAACACTGGCGGCTGTCGCAGCTGTGTTTGCTCTTTCTGCCGTTTCCCCTGCTGCGCTGGCAGCAAAAGGGGACCCTCACGTTCTGCTGACCACCTCCGCCGGGAATATTGAGCTGGAACTGAATAGCCAGAAAGCTCCGGTTTCTGTGAAAAACTTCCTCGACTATGTGAACAGTGGTTTCTATAACAACACCACCTTCCACCGCGTGATCCCGGGCTTTATGATTCAGGGCGGCGGCTTCAACGAGCAGATGCAGCAGAAACAGCCGAACCCGCCAATCAAAAACGAAGCGGACAACGGCCTGCTGAACAAACGCGGCACGATCTCTATGGCGCGTACCGCAGACAAAGATAGCGCGACCAGCCAGTTCTTCCTCAACGTGGCGGATAACGCCTTCCTCGACCACGGCCAGCGCGACTTCGGCTATGCGGTGTTCGGTAAAATCGTGAAAGGGATGGACGTGGCCGATAAGATTTCTCAGGTGCCTACCCATGACGTCGGTCCGTATCAGAATGTGCCGTCTAAACCTGTCGTGATCCTCTCCGCAAAAGTTCTGCCGTAACGTTCTTCGACGCGGGCGATGTTAGCCCGTGTTGTGACCCCTCCCTGCGAAAGCGCGTTTTGCTGCTTATACTTGTGGCAAACGGACTATTCAGGGAGGCGTTAAGTGAAAAAACTCACCGACAAGCAAAAATCCCGTCTCTGGGAGCAGCAGCGTAGCGTCAACTTTCAGGCCAGTTGTCTCCTTGAGAAAGGTAATGGTCCATCGGATCCCGACATTGAGAGCCTGGCGCTTGGGCCTTCCGCGCCCGGGTTACCCCATCTGTGCCTTATTCACCGCCATCTCTACCGCAGAGAGATGAAGCGGGCAGGTGAGTTCCGTACCGACGATATTTTCAAAGGTGATATTCCCTTCTGCCATTTCGAATACATCGAGAAGATGGGTAATGAACTGATGGCGGCGCTGGAAAGCGAAAAGTATCTGGCTGGCCTTGAGAAAGCGGCGTTCATTGAAAAAATTAGCCATTATTATTGTGAAATCAACATGCTGCATCCTTTTGCGAGTGGTAACGGTATTGCTCAGCGCGTTTTCTTTGAGCAGCTGGCGCTCCATGCGGGCTATTCACTGGACTGGCGCGATATCGATCCCGAGGAGTGGGTGTCCGCTAACCGCAGCGGCGCAACGGGGGATTTAACCGCGCTAAACGCGATCTTTGCCAAAGTAGTGAGCGAAGCGCGGGAATCTGAGTAGAATAGGGCGGCATTTTTTTCGGGAGCCGCCATGATTCTGCTGATTGACAACTACGATTCCTTCACCTGGAACCTTTACCAGTATTTTTGCGAACTGGGTGCAGAGGTGGTTGTCCGACGTAACGACGAGATTGGCCTGGCCGATATCGAGACGCTGGCTCCGCAGAAAATCGTGATTTCACCCGGCCCCTGCACGCCGTCGGAATCAGGTATTTCGCTGGAGGTTATCCAGCACTATGCCGGCAAGCTGCCGATCCTCGGCGTTTGTCTGGGCCATCAGGCGATTGCCCAGGCCTTTGGTGCCACCATCGTGCGCGCCGCCAAAGTCATGCACGGTAAAACCTCGCCGGTCACCCACACGGGCACCGGAGTGTTCACGGGGCTCAATAATCCGTTAACCGTGACGCGCTACCATTCGCTGGTGATTGACCCGTCGACGCTGCCCGACGGCTTTGAGGTGACCGCCTGGAGCGATACGCAGGAGATCATGGGGATTCGACATCGCGAATGGGATCTCGAAGGCGTGCAGTTCCATCCGGAAAGCATCCTCAGCGAGCAGGGGCACGCGCTGCTGGCAAATTTCCTCCATCGCTGAATATCTGTTGCCTTGCTGTGATTTTTTATGCATATTTTGTGATTATATTTTCACAATCAATGTGACATAAAATGGATGGGCATGACATGGCAACTGAACAACCAGCAATTACCCGCGCGACATTCGATGAAGTGATTCTGCCGATTTATGCACCGGCTGAATTTATCCCGGTGAAGGGGAAAGGCAGCCGCGTCTGGGATCAGCAGGGCAAGGAGTATGTGGATTTCGCGGGCGGTATTGCGGTCACGGCGCTGGGTCATTGCCATCCCGCGCTGGTGGAGGCGCTGAAAACCCAGGGTGAAACCCTGTGGCACACCAGCAACGTGTTCACCAACGAACCGGCGCTGCGCCTGGGCCGTAAGATCATTGATGCCACGTTTGCCGAGCGCGTGCTGTTTATGAACTCCGGCACCGAAGCCAACGAAACCGCCTTTAAGCTGGCGCGCTACTACGCGACCACGCGCCACAGCCCGTACAAAACCAAAATCATCGCCTTCCGCAATGCCTTCCACGGACGCTCCTTCTTTACCGTCTCCGTTGGCGGTCAGCCGAAGTATTCCGACGGGTTTGGTCCGAAACCAGCCGACATCATCCACGTGCCGTTTAACGATCTGCACGCGGTGAAAGCGGTGATGGACGACCACACCTGCGCGGTGGTGGTCGAGCCTATTCAGGGGGAAGGCGGCGTGACCGCGGCAACCCCGGAATTCCTGAAAGGGCTGCGCGCGCTGTGCGACGAGCATCAGGCGCTGCTGGTGTTTGATGAAGTGCAGTGCGGGATGGGGCGTACCGGGGACCTGTTTGCCTATATGCACTACGGCGTGACGCCGGATATTTTGACCAGCGCGAAAGCGCTCGGCGGCGGTTTCCCGGTGAGTGCGGTCCTGACGACGCAGGAGATCGCCTCCGCGTTTCACGTCGGTTCTCACGGCTCTACCTACGGCGGTAACCCGCTGGCGAGCGCCGTGGCGGGTGCCGCGTTCGACATCATCAACACGCCAGAGGTGCTAAACGGCGTTAGCGCGAAGCGCGAGCTGTTTGTGAAGCACCTGAAGCAGATTGACGAGCAGTACGACGTGTTCAGCGAGATCCGCGGGATGGGGCTGCTGATTGGCGCCGAGCTGAAGCCGCAGTACAAGGGCCGCGCGCGCGACTTCCTGCACGCCGCCGCTCGCGAAGGGGTGATGGTGCTCAATGCCGGGCCGGACGTGATGCGCTTTGCGCCGTCGCTGGTGGTGGAAGACAAAGACATCGAAGACGGCTTAACCCGCTTTGCCGCGGCGGTTGCAAAGATCGTTAAAGGCTAATATTCGGTTCGTTTCAACCGGCGCGTTAACCAAACCCCATGATGCGGACGCTGACGCCATGCCACCGACGAAATGGTGTGCATGGTGTTCAGATGCCCCAGCACGCGCTGCAAGTGTTGCTCAAGGGTGCTCATTGGCCCGTGGGTTAACGTCTCCGGCGCTTCCAGAATATTTAAATCCCCCGACTCGCCCGGTGAGTCATACTCCAGACGCTGCTGGCAGCGCTGCAACGCAATTTCACACGACTGCAGGTAGCGCTGCGCCAGATCCGGCGTCAGCATCGTGTGCTCGCGCGCCAGCGTCGTCATGGCGTTAATGTGCTCAACGATAAACTGACTGTGCGTTACCCACAGCTTCATATCGGCCAGATAATGTGAGTTAAAGCCCGGCTCCTGCATCGCCTGGTTGAGCGAGTTGAACAGGGCGTTGTGCGCCTGGTTGACCTTCATGCGTTGATACGCCAGCGGGGAGGGCTGCGGGTCGTCGCTCAGGATGAGGCGAATGGCCTGCTGGTCGGCCTCCAGCGCGTCGTGGGCGTTCTGCCTGAGCAGCCCGCTCTGCCACTGCGGCCACAGCCAGACCATGCCGCCGAAGGCAATCAGGCAGCCGATCAGGGTATCAATCAGCCTGGCGACAATAAACTGTTCGCCGTTCAGCGTAAGCAGCTGCAGGGTGTATACCGCCGTCACCGTAAAGCCCACCATCGCCCAGCCGTAATTTTTGCGGATAATCAGGTAGCTCACCAGCGTGATCGCCAGCATGCCTGCCAGGGTATAGCCTTCCGGCACGTGGAAGTGCAGCGTTACGCCTGCAATGATCAGCCCGGCCATGGTGCCGCCCGCCCGGTGCAGAATACGCACCCGCGTGGCGCCGTAGCCGTTCTGGGTGACGAACAGCACGGTCATTAAGATCCAGTAGGGCTTCGGCAGATGCAGCGCCATGCCCATCAGGCTGGCGATACTGAGCATCACGCTAATTCGTGCGGCATTGCGCAGGGCGGACGATTTGAGAGACAGATAGCTTTTGAGCGCGGGCAACAGGGGAAGCCGTTTTTGTTTATCTGCCATCAGGTCGCGGGAATAAAGCGGGCGCTGGGTGCGCAGCACGCGGGCGATGCGGCTAAAGTGCCAGGCGGCAAACTGGCCGACCGGGTTATCCGGATGCTGACGGGCGATTTTCTCCAGCGCGCCGAGCTGTTTTTCCATGTTAAAGCGCGTGGGATAGCGGTGGTAGAGAATATCGTCAGCCAGCACGCGCAGGCGTGCCGAGACGGTCTGCGCGTTCCAGCGGATCACCGCTTCGGCGTGGCTGCGCTCAACCAGCTTTTGCACCTCCTGCGGGTGGTGCAGGCTAACGGAGATATGCTCCTGCAGATCCAGGCCTACCTGGAAGGTGCGCAGCAGCCGTTTGTACTCGTGGTTCTTGTTGGCGGCGAGCATATGCAGCTGCTGATAGCACTGGCTTATCAGATCCACCACCTTCTGCTGGCGCGTCAGCAGCGGCGGTAAGGCTTTTTCCGGATCGGTATGCTGGGTGAGCAGGGTGTATTTGGCTTCGCAGTATTCCGCCAACTGCACATAGAGCAGGCTCAGGGATTCGCGCAGCGGCTGTTCCCGCCACAGCCAGAACCAGAACCAGTTAAACAGCCCGTACCACAGTGTCCCCAGAGCGTAGATCAGCAGCGGCTCCCACACCGGCATATTCCCGGCGAGGCTCAGCGTGAAGATGGCCGCAATCAGCGAGGCGGGTAGCAGGCGGGCGTGCAGCGAGCTGATTTCCGCCGTGACGCCGAGCGTCATCGCCAGCACCGTCAGGATCAGCGGCAGCGGGATGTCCCGGGCCAGTAAAAGCTGTACGGCAAGGCTACAGCCAGCAAACAGGCAGCCGCCCACGATCAGTCGTTTGAAAAAGCGCTTATGCGGTGTGTCCAGGCCGGCAATGTTGCAGCAGGCGGGCACGAGGGAAAAGAGCAGGCCTTGCTGAAGGTGTCCGAGGATCAGGCCGATGGCCACGGGTAGACACAACACCAGCGTTTGTCGCAGTGCGTAGTTGACTTCCGGGTGATAGATCAGCCTGCGCCACATGAGGAGTAGAGACAAAAACGGCGTGACACCTTGCGATGGCACGCCGTTTAAGCGGAATTAACGCGTTCCGTAGACCACGATGGTTTTACCGTGGGCGGAGATCAGGTTTTGATCTTCCAGCATTTTCAGGATACGGCCCACTGTTTCACGGGAGCAACCGACGATCTGACCAATTTCCTGACGGGTAATTTTAATTTGCATGCCGTCCGGATGGGTCATGGCGTCCGGCTGTTTCGCCAGGTTCAGCAGAGTTTGTGCGATGCGGCCCGTCACGTCCAGGAAGGCGAGGTTGCCCACTTTCTCTGAGGTGACCTGCAGACGGCGCGCCATCTGGGAAGAGAGACGCATCAGAATGTCAGGGTTAACCTGAATCAGCTGACGGAACTTCTTGTAAGAAATTTCAGCCACTTCACATGCTGTCTTTGCACGAACCCAGGCGCTACGTTCCTGGCCCTCTTCAAACAGGCCCAGTTCACCGATGAAATCGCCCTGGTTCAGATAAGAAAGGATCATCTCTTTCCCTTCTTCATCTTTGATCAGCACTGCCACCGAGCCTTTAACGATGTAATACAACGTTTCCGCTTTTTCACCCTGGTGAATCAGCGTGCTCTTTGATGGGTACTTATGAATGTGGCAATGAGACAAGAACCATTCGAGAGTCGGGTCTGTTTGCGGTTTGCCAAGCACCATGCGCTGTTATCCTCTGTTATAAGCTGTCACCAGAGTCATCAGATGCATCCGGACTCTGGGGTTGCAATCGAATTCTTACCCATACCCTGGGAAGTCGGCTACCGTAACGTTTCGCAGCCAGTAAAGTTTGATGTCCTCTGCATACATGTGTAACGTCAATGTATTACTGTAGCATCCTGAGTGTTTTAGCATAGCTTTCGCCGCGTGTCTCCTGGTGTCTCGCTTCAGCATGATGCAGGTCGCCTTCCATTGCGAGAAATGTAACGCACGCGTAATCTGTCACCAAAAATGCAACGTTGGAGTTTAAGAATATGCAAGCGCGCGTGAAGTGGGTTGAAGGTTTAACGTTCCTGGGCGAGTCCGCGTCAGGGCATCAGATTTTGATGGATGGTAACTCCGGCGATAAAGCGCCCAGCCCAATGGAAATGGTGCTGATGGCGGCAGGGGGATGCAGCGCCATTGACGTGGTGTCGATTCTGCAAAAAGGCCGTCATGACGTGACGGATTGTGAGGTCAAACTCACGTCAGAACGCCGCGAAGAGGCGCCACGCCTGTTCACCCACATCAATCTGCACTTTGTGGTCACCGGTAAAGAACTGAAAGACGCGGCGGTTTCACGTGCGGTGGACCTGTCTGCGGAGAAGTACTGCTCTGTCGCGTTAATGCTGGAGAAAGCGGTAAAAATCACCCATTCGTATGAAGTGATCGAGGCTTAATGTTTTGGCGGGTGGCGCTTCGCTGACCCGCCCTACAAAAGCACGACCGTAGGCCCGGTAAGCGCAGCGCCACCGGGCAAAAAACTCACGCGATCTGTTTCCCTTCCATCAATCGCTCCACCAGCGGCGTCATGATGAGCTCCATCGCCAGCCCCATTTTTCCGCCCGGTACGACTAATGTATTCATGTGAGAAATAAACGAGCCCTGCAGCATCGCCAGCAGCCAGGGGTAGTCAATGCCTTCGAGATTGCGGAAATGGATCACCACAAAGCTCTCATCCAGGGATGGGATACTTTTGGCCGCGAACGGGTTGGAGGTGTCCACCGTCGGCACGCGCTGGAAGTTGATATGGGTGCGGGAAAACTGCGGCGTCAGGAAGTTGATGTAGTCTTCCATGGAGCGCACCACCGAATCCATCACTGCTTCGCGCGAGTGGCCGCGCTCGCTCATGTCACGCGTCAGCTTCTGGATCCACTCCAGGTTAACGATAGGCACCACGCCAACCAGCAGATCCACGTGGCGCGCCACGTCGTGCTGCGGCGTGACCACGCCGC
The DNA here is from genome assembly GCF_052983755.1 of Enterobacter sp. CFEC122. Lineage (NCBI taxonomy): Bacteria > Pseudomonadati > Pseudomonadota > Gammaproteobacteria > Enterobacterales > Enterobacteriaceae > Enterobacter > Enterobacter sp. CFEC122. The sequence continues at coordinate 58,654 of NZ_JBRIQR010000028.1, forward strand.
CGTGTAATCCTTCGTAGAACAGCACGTCGGTAGGTTCCGGCAGGGGCTGCCAGGGGGTAAAGGTGCCAGGCACCTGATTCCAGGGAACGGCTTCATCATAGGTATGCAGATACTTGCGGGACTGCCCTTTACCGCTCTGGCCGTACTCAACAAAGGTTTGTTCCAGCAGGCCGAAGTCATTGGCTTCCGGACCGAAGTAGCTGATGTGTTTACCCAGATCGCGCGCCTTACGGATGGCCATGTCCATCTCCGGGCGCGTGTAGCGGTGAAAGCTGTCGCCTTCGACCTCCGCCGCACGGAGATTCAGCTGGGCGAAAATCTTGCGAAATGCGAGGCTGGTGGTGGTGGTTCCCGCACCACTCGACCCCGTAACGGCAATAACCGGATGTCTGGCAGACATAGCAACTCCCTGACTGAAAAGGGTGGAAGATCAGCCGTGAAACGCGTTGCGGGGCATGATATTGACCGTCTCATGCAGTTCTGACCACACCAGCACCACGTCGCCGCTTTTCAGCTGGCGCTTTACATCGTTGACCTTTTGCTCAAGCGAGCGTTCCTGTTCACCATAATCGGTGCCTTCGCGTAATACAAAGCTTTCAATCAGATTATCGAGCGTTTCGGGAGCCAGATCCTGCCAGGGAATAATCATGTTGCACCGTCCAGATAAGGGGTTAGCCAGTCAGGAATACGCGCCTCAAGCCACATTTTCGGGCGACGCAGCGTGCCGCCGATAAACCCGACGTGGCCGCCGTGCTCGGTCAACTGATAGTGAACGTTGTCGGGCAGGAATTCCTGAGCGGGAATCGAGTGATGATCCATAAAAGGGTCATCTTTGGCATGAATGATCAGCGTCGGCTGCGTGATCTTGCTGAGCAGCGGCATGGCGCTGCATTGACGATAATAGTCAATCGCATCGGCGAAACCGTGAATTTTCGCGGTGATCAGATCGTCGAATTCGCGTATGCGGCGCACTTTTTTCAGCTGGCGCAGGCTGACCGGGAGGGTGTCCGGGTAGGCCTTCAGCTTACGCGCCGCGTTGGCTTTCAGCAGGTTGAGCAGGTAGCGCTGATAGACGCGGGAAAAGCCTTTATCCATGTGGTAGCTGCACTGCTCCAGCATGAACGGGGCGGAGACGATGACGGCGGCATCCAGCGGGACGCTTTCCCCTTCTTTAGCTAACAGGCAGGCCAGCATATTTCCGCCTAACGAGTAGCCTACGGCCGCGGTGGGCACGGTGCCAAAGTTGTCCCGCAGCCAGTGTAAAAACCACGTGCCGTCTTCGGTTTCACCCGAGTGATAGATACGCTTCTGCCGGTTCGGCTCGCCGCTGCAGCCGCGAAAATGCATCACCACGCCGAGCCAGCCGCGCGCTTTGGCCGCCTCAATGAGCCCGTGCGCATACGGGCTGTGCAGGCTGCCTTCCAGACCGTGAAAAACCACCAGCCGCGGCTTATGGCGAGCCTGATCCGGCGCTTCGCTCCAGGCGAGATCCAGAAAGTCACCGTCTGGCAGGTCTAGCCGCTGCCAGTGTGGGGTGAACTGAACCTTGCAGCGGATCAGTCGCGGCAGCATGGTCTGCAAATGGCGATTGGCGACGCCGCGCATAGGCACGAACTCAGTGCTGTCTTCGGCGGCAATGTCGAAGCCTGATGGAATGATTTGGGTCATAGGCGCGATGCTGATTCTTGTCGGAAATTAACGATACTTTCCGAATTGTACCCCGTTTAGCCTGGTTTTCCGAAACATGAACTGATCCCGATCACAAATATTTACCTTGATTATTACTCTCAGGCTAATGATTCAGCTCTACGCTTATTTGATGCCTTTCTCACCAGAGCGCACACTCTACTCAACGTTAAGCAAATCAAAATGATTAGCTGAATCAGGAGGTTAATAATGTTATCTGGGCAAACACCCACCCGGCAATGGAACACGCGACGCAGCGAAAAAGCGCGTCGTCTGGCCTCCGTACCGGTGCAGGGCAAGGTACTGCCAACCGGCGATCTCGTCGCCATGCTGGAAAAACTGATCGCGCCAGGCGACAAGGTCGTGCTGGAAGGTAACAACCAGAAGCAGGCCGATTTCCTTTCCCGCTCGCTGGCCGAAGTGAACCCGCAGATCGTCCACGACCTGCATATGATCATGCCGAGCGTTGGCCGTAGCGAACATTTGGATATCTTTGAGAAAGGCATCGCCCGCAAGCTGGATTTCTCCTTCTCCGGGACGCAGAGCCTGCGCATCTCCCAACTGCTGGAGGATGGTCAGCTCGAAATCGGCGCGATTCACACCTACATCGAACTCTACTCCCGTCTCTACGTCGACCTGTCGCCCAACGTGGCGCTGATTGCTGGCTTTAAAGCTGACCGCAAAGGCAACCTCTATACCGGGGCGAGCACCGAAGATACCCCGGCGCTGGTGGAAGCCGCCGCGTTCCATGACGGCATCGTCATCGCGCAGGTGAACGAGCTGGTGGATGACGAGTGTGACCTGCCGCGCGTGGACATTCCGGGTTCGTGGATTGACTTTGTGGTGGTGGCCGATAAGCCGTTCTTTATCGAACCGCTGTTTACCCGCGACCCGCGCCTGATTAAACAGGAACACATCCTGATGGCGATGATGGCCATCAAGGGTATTTATGCGGAACACCAGGTGCAGTCCCTGAACCACGGGATCGGCTTTAACACTGCGGCGATTGAGCTGCTGCTGCCTACCTACGGTGAACAGCTCGGCCTTAAAGGCAAAATCTGTAAACACTGGACGCTGAACCCGCATCCGACGCTGATCCCGGCTATTGAAAGCGGCTGGGTCGAGAGCGTGCACTGCTTCGGCGGCGAGCTGGGGATGGAAGAGTACATCCGCGCGCGTCCGGACGTCTTCTTTACCGGTGCCGACGGCTCCATGCGCTCCAACCGCGCGTTCTGCCAGCTGGCGGGTCAGTACGCGGTGGATATGTTCATCGGTTCTACGCTGCAGGTGGACGGCTACGCCAACTCCTCAACCGTGACCCGCGGTCGTCTGTCCGGCTTCGGCGGTGCGCCAAACATGGGTCACGACCCGCACGGTCGTCGCCACGCCACGCCCGCCTGGCTGAACATGATCACCGAACCTGACCCAATGCAGCGCGGCAAAAAACTGGTCGTGCAGATGGTGGAAACCTTCCAGGCGGGTGTGAAGCCGACCTTCGTGGAAAAACTCGATGCCGTTGACGTGGCGAAAGCCTCCGGTATGCCGCTGGCGCCGGTGATGATCTACGGCGATGACGTCACCCACGTGCTGACGGAAGAGGGGATTGCCTACCTCTATCGGGCGAAAGATCTGGAAGAGCGTCGCGCCATGGTCGCCGCCGTCGCGGGGATCACCGACATCGGTCTGGGCGTGGATGCCAAACGCGTGGCGGAACTGCGTCAGAGCGGCAAGGTGCTCTATCCGGAAGATATGGGGATCCGCCGCACTGATGCCACCCGATCTCTGCTGGCCGCAGGCAGCGTGTCGGACCTGGTGGAATGGTCCGGCGGTCTCTATAACCCACCTGCGAAATTCCGGAGCTGGTAATGAAACTTCTGCCCCAGATTGAGGTTGAAGGCGGTGCCGAATGGCTGGCGCGAACCGCCACGCAGTGTCTGATTGACGAAGCACGTTTAAGCCCGAAACCCGGTCTGGTGGACAGTCGGGGGAACGGCGCGCACCACGATTTATCCCTTGCGCTGATGGAGCGCTCCGCGCACAGCCTGACCTCCACGTTTCAGGCGCTGGCGCTGCAAAGCTGGCAGCGCCCGGCAGATATCGCACTTCGGCAAACCGTCGGGCGACTCGGTCGCGAAGGCGAGCAGCAGATGATGGCCGCAACCGGTGGCGTAAACACCCATCGCGGCGCGATTTGGGCGCTGGGGCTGCTGGTCAGCGCGGTGGCGATGCTCGGCGGTGATGCCAGGGCGCAAGACGTCGCCCGCACCGCCGCACAGCTGGCGAGACTGCCGGACGACGCGGCGCCGAAGGTGTTCAGTAAAGGCCTGCGCGCCACGCACCGTTACCGCGTGCCGGGCGCGCGTGAAGAGGCGCAGCAGGCGTTCCCGCACGTTATGCAGCGCGCGCTGCCGCAGCTTCGTCTGAGCCGCCTCAACGGCAGCAGCGAAACGCACGCCAGGCTCGACGCGCTGATGGCCATCATGACCTCACTCACCGACACCTGCGTGCTGTCACGTGCCGGAATGGAAGGGCTTGATGCTATGCAGGACGGCGCCCGTGCGGTGCTGAATGCCGGCGGCAGCGCAACGCCTGCGGGCCAGCAGGCGCTGGCGAGGTTAGACCGTCAGATGCTGGCGCTCAACGCCTCACCGGGCGGCGCTGCCGACCTGCTTGCCGCCACGCTGTTTCTCGACCGCATCGAAACGCCAAATTCAAAGCATTAAGAGGATGTTATGGAAAAAATCACATTGACCGTGCCAGCCAGCCGCACGTTAAGCGGCAGGGCGCTGGCAGGGGTAGTCGGTTCCGGGGATATGGAGGTGCTCTTCACCGCCGAACCGGGCCAGACGTTAACCATTGATATCACCACCTCCGTGGACAACAGCCGGGGGCGCTGGGAGGCGCTGTTCAACCGTCTGCAAACCGTCAGCAGCCTGCCCGCAGGGAAGCTGACCATCCACGACTTCGGCGCGACGCCGGGCGTGGCGCGCATTCGCATCGAACAGGTTTTTGAGGGGGTGAGCCATGCGTGATGACAGCAGCTTTATCGAACTGAAAGCGCGCCAGCGCGCGCAGGCCCTGCTCGACGAGGGCAGCTACCGCGAACTGCTGGATCCGTTTGAAGGTATTATTTCTCCGTGGCTTGGGCCACAGGGCATTGTGCCGCAGGCGGACGACGGCATGGTGGTGGCGAAGGGCACCATCAACGGCAAGCCTGCCGTCGTCGTGGCGATTGAAGGCGCGTTCCAGGGCGGCAGCATGGGCGAAGTGTCCGGCGCCAAAATGGCGGCGGCGCTGGAGCTGGCGGCGGAGGATAACCGCAACGGCATTCCGACTCAGGCGGTACTGTGCCTCGAAACCGGCGGCGTGCGTCTGCAGGAGGCGAACCTCGGCCTGGCGGCGATTGCCGATATTCACGCGGCGATTGTGGACCTGCGTCGCTACACGCCGGTTATTGGCATTGTGGCCGGAACCGTGGGCTGCTTCGGTGGGATGTCCATCGCGGCGGCGCTCTGCAGCTACCTGATCGTGACCCGCGAAGCGCGTCTTGGCCTCAACGGCCCGCAGGTTATCGAACAGGAGGCGGGCATTGAGGAGTACGACTCCCGCGATCGTCCGTTTATCTGGAGCATGACCGGCGGTGAAGTGCGCTATCAAAGCGGGCTGGTGGATGCGCTCGTCGGCGACGGTATCAACGCGGTGAAACAGGCGATGAACGACGCGATTGCTAAAGGCGTTCCCGCGAAACATCGCACCGATAACTACGACGATTACCTGAACCGTCTGACGAATTTCGACACCCGCAAACAGGCTGATGCCGAACAGATTAACGCGCTTTTTGCCCGGGAGGTGAAATGATGAGTAACGCAATAAGCCGTGGCGAACGCTGGCTGGACATCCTCGCCCCGAACGCCAAACGTATCGAGGGGCTATGCCCGTCCGTCCAGGCGGCAGACGGCGAGCTGAACGGCGAGGCGGTGCGCTTTGTTGCCGTGGTGCCGGATGCCAACAACCACTTCCCGCGTGCGGCGAAAGGGGAAGTGGGGCTGCTGGAAGGCTGGACCCTGGCGAAAGTGGTCAGTGAAACCGTCGCGGCGGATGCTGACAAACCCGTGAAGCGCCCGATTGTGGCGGTGATCGACGTCCCAAGCCAGGCCTATGGCCGACGCGAAGAGGCGTTTGGGATTCATCAGGCGCTGGCCGGTGCGGCAGCAGCCTATGCGAATGCCCGCCTGGCCGGTCACCCGGTGATTGGGCTTATCGTCGGCAAGGCGATGTCCGGCGCGTTCCTGGCGCACGGCTACCAGGCTAACCGTCTGATCGCCTTTAACGACAAAGGCGTGCTGATCCACGCGATGGGCAAAGAGTCTGCGGCGCGCATCACGCTGCGTACCGTCGAGGCGCTGGAAAAACTGGCGGCGACCATTCCGCCAATGGCCTACGACATCAGCAACTACGCCACGCTGGGGCTGCTCTCTAACCTGCTGGATATCAGCAACCCGGATGCCCCCTCCGATAACGATCTGACGCTGGTGAAATCCACCCTGCAACAGGCCATCAGTGACGCTCGTCAGGACACCACGTTGAAAAACCGTCTGGGTGCTGACAATCGCCGCAGCTCGGCGCTCGTACGCGAACGTATGCGAGCCAGCTGGTAAGTAAAAAGAGACCTGCCAGATGCATCAGCCCGTGGGCGCGTGACAGCGCCCACGCGGGAACCTGCATCCTGAAAATAATAATCATCGCGCCAGTGCTAAAACTTTTTTACTACAGGTGATTTATGACTTACGTAATTGTTCATGCTCTTGCACCGATTTTCGTCATCATGCTGCTGGGATTCTGGGCCGGCAAGGCAAAGATGGTCGATAACAAAAATGTTTCCCTGCTTAATATCTTCGTAATGGATTTTGCACTCCCTGCCGCGCTGTTCAGTGCCACCGTGCAAACCCCGTGGACCGGCATCGTTGCCCAGTCGCCGCTGATCCTGGTGCTGACGCTGGCGATGTGGATCACCTATGCGGTCATCTATTTCCTCGCCACCGGCGTCTTTAAGAAATCGCCACAGGATGCGGCCGTGCTGACGCTCACCGTCGCGCTGCCCAACTATGCAGCGCTGGGTCTGCCGATTCTGGGCAGCGTGCTGGGCGAAGGTTCCTCTACGTCGCTCTCCGTCGCGGTCTCCATCGCCTGCGGTTCGGTGCTGATGACCCCGTTCTGCCTGCTCATTCTGGAGCGTGAAAAAGCGCGCGCTGAAGGCAATAGCTCCGGCTCAACGCTCTCGATGCTGCCGGTGCTGATGTGGCGTTCCATTAAAAAACCGATCGTGATGGGCCCGCTGCTGGGCGTGATTTTGTCCGCCATCGGCATCAAAATGCCGGAGCTGGTGCTGGCGGCGATCAAACCGCTGGGGCTGTCCGCGACCGCTGCAGCGCTGTTCCTGACCGGGGTGATCCTCTCTGCCCGTAAGCTGCAGATTAATACCATGGTCATCACCTCCACGATCGCCAAGCTGCTGATTCAGCCAGCCATTGCCTGGGGTATCGTCTTGATCTTTGGTCTGCACGGCTCCGTGGCGATCACCGCTATCCTGATGATTGCGCTGTCTGCGGGCTTCTTCGGCGTCGTGTTCGGTAACCGCTTTGGCGTGCAGTCGCCGGATGCAGAAGCCGTGCTGCTGTTAAGCTCCGTCCTGTGTATCCTGTCGCTGCCGCTGTTTATCCCGCTAACTTCAGGAATGTAACCATGACCACCCCATTACGCCCGCACGACCTTATCTGGCTTACTTCCCGCGATGCGCTGGAAGGCATCACTGAATCCTGGGTGGAGGCCGCCTGGCATACCGGCCTGCCGGTGGTGGTGCGGCGTGATGTGGATAGCGAAGGCCGGATCCCCGTTGGCGTGCGCGGTTTACGTCGCGACCAGCGGGCGGCCGGATGGGGGAAGCCCGAAAACGTGTTACGCGTGGTTTCACCAGAAGATCTGAGCGTTGCGGCCGAACTGCTGCGCTCGCCCTTTGTGACTCAGCCACCCGTTCAGGTGGCGCTTCAGCTTTCTCAGCAGGCGTGGCCGTGGACGTGGGGCATTACCGGCAGTACCGGCTACGCGCTGGCGACCGGTATCCCGGTGATCCATGCCGACAGCGATCTCGATCTGCTTATCCGCGCTCCGCTGCCGATCTCACCGGACGCCCTGACGACGTGGCAGTCCCGGCTAAGCCGTGCGCTGTGTCGTGCCGATACGCAGGTGGATACGCCCGAGGGCGGTTTCGCGCTGGCGGAGTGGCTGCGCGACGGCAAAACGCTGCTGAAAACCCGCCGTGGACCGCGCCTGGTGGCGGATCCGTGGCGCAGGGAGGAGTGATGAAAATAGTGTTTACCTTTCCGGGGCAGGGCACGCAGCACGAAGGCATGCTGCAAAACCTGCCGGGAACGGAACTGGCTCAGGCGCGTGAGGTGCTTGGCACCGAAGTGGATACGCTGGATAGCGCAGACGCGTTAAGCCATACCCGCGCGGTTCAGCTTTGCCTGCTAATTGCAGGCGTGGCCTGGGCGCGCGAGCTGGAACGGCGCGGCGTGGCGCCGGATATCGTCAGCGGGCTGTCCATCGGCGCTTATCCGGCGGCGGTCATTGCAGGCGCGCTGGACTTCACGGATGCGCTGAAGCTGGTGGCGCTGCGTGGCGATCTGATGGAGCAGGCGTATCCGCACGGCTACGGCCTGACGGCAATTATGGGGCTCACTCTGCCGCAGGTGGAAGACCTTATCCAGGGCACCGGGACCTACATTGCCAACCTGAATGCCGAAACGCAGATCGTGATTGCCGGAACCGATGAAGGGATGGCGGAGGCGGCGTCGCGCGCGCTGGCGAAAGGGGCGAGCAAGGCCAAACGGCTGGCGGTCAGCGTGCCGTCGCACTGCGAACTGCTGACAGCACCCGCGCAAAAGCTGGCAACGGCGTTTGAATCGGTCACGCTTTCACGCCCACGCTGCGCCTACCTGAGCGGCAGCACCGGGCGCGTGTTGTGGCAGCCGGAAAAGATCGCCGACGATCTGGCGATGAACATGGCGCGTACGGTGCGCTGGCAGGAGGCGATGATTTCAGCGAATGAACGCGAAGCCCGGCTGGCGATCGAGATGCCCCCCGGCGGCGTACTGACCTGCCTGACGCGTCAGGCGCCGTGGGAAGGAGAGACGATTTCACTGGAGCGCAGCGGGGTGGACGTGGCGGTACATCTGGCGAAGCGACTCCGTGCGTGATGGTTTAGCCCGGTGGCGGCTGCGCCTTACCGGGCCTACTACGGACTGTAGGCCCGGTAAGCGTAG